>CAZDHT010000012.1:0-41295 GCA_964505325.1 uncultured Planctomycetota bacterium
GACCGGTGATCTCGCCGGGCACGGAGCTGAGCTCGCGCCGGGCCGCTGCCCGCCTTTCTGTTCCGTCCCGCAAGACTGTCTGAATCACAGAGCTTGTTCCGGCGGCGCTTGCCTGCGGCGACCCCCGGGCTATAATGCCGTGCCATGAACCCGCGAGACCGCTACATCAAGACCCTGACGTTCGGCACACCCGACAAGGTGCCGTTCCACCCCGGCGGGCCGCGCGAGTCGACGCGGAAGGCGTGGCGCAGGCAGGGCCTGCCCGAGGGGGTCGACTGGTTTGCCTACCTCTGCGAGACCATCGGCGTCGAACAGGAAAAGCTCCAGACCGAGGCCGTGCACCTCGGCGTCGATACCCTGATGATGCCCCAGTTCGAAGAGAAGGTCATCGAGCGCAAGGCCGACTCGCAGATCGTCCAGGACTGGAAAGGGAACATCTGCGAGATCTCGAACGAGTTCGACGTGACCTACCTGCGCACGGCGAAGGACTTCTGCACCCGCCGGTGGATCAAGTGCCCGGTCGAGAACCGCGACGACTGGGAGGCGATGAAGAAACGTTACGACCCGGACGAGCCGGGCCGGTTCCCGGATGACTTCGCCGAGCGGTGTGACAAGCTGCGGGACCGCGACTATGTGTGCGGCATCGCCTGGAGCGGGCCGTTCTGGCAGCTTCGCGAGTGGTGCGGATTCGAGGGCCTGTGCATGCTGATGATCCAGGACCCCGAGTTCGTCCACGACATGATCGATTTCTGGTGCGAGTTCGTCCTGACCGTCACGGAACGGGTGGTCGAACGCGTCCAGCTCGACTACTTCCACATCTCCGAGGACATGGCGTACAAGGCCCACAGCATGATCTCCCCGGCGATGACGCGCGAGTTCCTCCAGCCCGCTTACGAGAAGTGGACGAAGCTGGTCAAAGCTCACGGCGTCCCGGTCGTCGACATGGACTCCGACGGCTTCATCGCCGAGCTGATTCCCATCTGGATCGAGTCCGGCATCAACGTATGCGACCCGATCGAGGTGGCCGCGCACAACGACATCGTCGGATACCGCCGCACGTTCGGGAAGACGATGGCGTACCGCGGCGGGATCGACAAACGCGCCCTTGCCAAGGGCGGCGGGGTGATGCGCGAGGAGGTGATGCGCGTCGTCCCGCCGCTGTTCGAGGACGGCGGGTTCATCCCCAGTTGCGACCACGGCGTGCCGTCCGACATCTCGTGGCCCAACTTCGTCGAGTACGCGCGGCTGCTCGCCGAGCTTTGCGGGTGGCTGTAGCCACTTCACCCCGAAGAACATGAGGAGCACGAAGGGGGACATCTTCCCCTTCTCGTGACACTTCAGCCATCTCAAGGGTCGCGGTCGTGCCGGCTGTTGTCTGCGCCGGGGCCGCCCGCTATAATGCCGGCCGGATCTGCTGGAGGCCCACCTTGAGACTTGCACCCGTCACCAGCCTGAACGGCACCTGGAGGATGCAGCCCGAGAAGATCGGCCTCGACAGGCCGAAGACCAAGAAATGGTGTGAGGTCCCCGTTCCGATGCCCTGGACGGCGTTTCTGTCGCCGTCGTTCGGGGTCCGGCCGCAAATGATCCCGACCCGGATGGCGTGGTACCGCCGGGTCATCATCGTGCCGGACATTCCGCCCCTCTCGCGCCTAGCCCTCCACTTCGAGGCGGTCAATTTCTTTGCCGTCGTGTTCGTGAACGGCGAGCGATGCGGCCAGCACGTCGGGGATGCCATCCCGTTCCACATCGACATCACCGACTTCGTCACCCCCCACGAGCAGGCGGAGATCCTGGTCGGCGTGCAGGACATGTCCTACGCCGAGGTGACGGAAGACGGTGCGCCCAGGAGGCGAGCCGCCCGGAAGCTGATCTATCCGGGGCTGGCGCACCATCCGGGGATCTGGGGGGGCGTGTCACTGCGCATCGTCCCGGAGCTCCACATTGTGGGCGTCCGTGTGACGACCACCCTGCCTGTGAACCGGCGGGGCCGGATCGGGCTGGACGAGGGCCGGATTCGGGTCGCGGTGACGGTTCGCAACGGCACCGGGCGGGCGCTGGGGTTCTCTCTCACCAACGAGGTGTACGACGGGGCGCGGCAGGCGACCGCGTGCGTTCCCATCCGCGGCGTCGTGGGCGCGGGCGAGGTCACCGAGATCGACATGGGCACCGTGTGGGACTCGGCCACGCTGTGGTGGCCCGACTACCCGCACCTGTACACGCTGCGCACCGCGCTGTGGTCTACGCTGCCCAACGGGCCGGGCGACGAGAGCCCGGAGTTCATCGGCGACGTCGTCGATCGAATACACACGCCGCTTGGCTTCCGCGAGTTCCGGCTCGAAGGCGATACGTTCAAGCTCAACAACATCCCGATCCAGTTGAGGTCCGAGTCGCTTTGCCCGGTGTCGGGGCAACTGTTCGGCGAGATGCGGTCGGGCACGCCATCGAGCCCGATCGCGCCCGAGCAGGCACGCGAGGTGCTGGCGGCGCTGAAACGGGAGCGTGGCCTCAACGCCGTTCGGTTCCACCGGCTCCCCCCGAGCCCGGCTCTGCTCGACGCCGCCGACGAAGTCGGCCTGCTGGTGATCGTCGAGCTGCCCCTGCCGGACGACGAACAGCGCTACGCGGTGGACAACCCGCGGTTCTGGGTCAACACCGCGGAGCTGGCACGGAAATGGGTGTCGGCGCGCGTGCATCATCCGTCAGTCGTGATGTGGAGCATCGATCAGGGGATGGTCCGGCGCTACGGGAAGCGCGTCGTTCACGGTCTCCAGTCGCTCGCCCGGACGGTGGCCGAGGTCGACCCCACCCGCCCGGTGGAGAACAGCGGCGATGCGGACCTGGTCGACACCGGCGAAGTGCTGGTGCCCGGCCCTCTCTCGGTCCCCTTTCCGGCCGCCGGTGTAGCGTTCCGAGACGCCGGGCCGTACGCGCCCGAGGCGATCCGCGGCCGGGTGTGGCCCGCACTCGACCCGCCGCCCGGCCCGTGGCTGCCCGAGCGACCCGCGGAGAGGCCGCTCTGCATGATGGAGCATTCGCGGCGCGCGCTCACCCCCAACTCGCTCGCGTTCTTCCTGGGCGACGCAGCCTATGCGCCCAAGGTGGATCTCGCAGAGTCTGCGGCGTCGCTTGCCATGCTCGAGATCGGGGCGTGTCGCATGGCCGGATTGGCGGGGATACACACCATCGGCCGGCCTTCCTCACCCCCCGGCACTGGCGACATGGCCGGTGAGCTCGCCGCCCTGTCGACCGAGCTGTTCGCGAACTTCTACGCAGGCACCCGGTTCGTCCAGAACCTCGTGCTGAGGAATGATACCCGGTTCGACCAGGATTGCGACCTGGTCTGCCAAGTTACCACCGCTGAGGGCGGCGTGACCCACTGCGACGAGCAACTGCTCCTTGCGGCGGGCTCGGAGAAGAAGAAGCCCGTCGCGTTCGAGCTGCCGGACATCGGAGATGTCCGCGACCCTGCGAACGCCAACTCGATGCTGGCCGAGTTCAGCGTGGAGTTGACCGGCACGCGGGTGGGCAAGTTCGAGCATCGCCGGAAGATCGCGATCTGGCCGCGCGTGCGAGCGGCCGGTGCCCGCCGCATCGGCCTGTATGATCCGGACGGCCGGACGGCGGCGGCGCTGTCCGCCGTGGGCGCGGAATACTCGGCCGCCCACGGAGCGCCGCACGGCGAATTCGATACCATTATCATCGGCGAGAACGCGCTCGCCCCCGGTTTGCCGCCCGACGCCGACGCCATCCGCGCCTTCGTGGCGGAGGGCGGCCTCGCCATCGTCCTCGCGCAGAGCGATCTGCCCTACGACCTCACTCCCGTCACGACGATCCTCGACGAGGGGCGAGGGGCGTCGATCACGTTCGTGCGCGATGGCGAGCACCGCGTGCTTCGGGGCCTGTCGAGCTTCGAGATGCGCTGGTGGCAAAACGACCACCGCGTGGCGGCCGGTTTGCTCCGCAAGCCGGCCCTGGGCAATTTCCGCTGCCTGGCGGACGCGGGAGGGCCGGGCGGTCTGCGGTGGGCGGCGGCGCTCGAGGTATTCCACGGCAAGGGCAGCTACATCCTTACGCAGATGGACCTGGTCGAGAAAGCCGCCCGCGCCCCGATCGCCGGCCTGTTGCTGGCGCGGCTCGCCGATGCGGCGCCTTCGTGGACGCCGGTCAGCGCCAAGATGCTCGCCGATGCAAGGGCCTTTCGGCGGATCGGGGCGAACGCGCCGCCGCTGCCGGAAGACTTCTCCGCCGGAGGCCTGGAAATGGTGCAGGCGGTCCTGTTCACGGGCGCCTGTCTCTCTCGACTTGCCAAGGCCCAGCTTCGGGCGCTCCGCAACTGGGTCCAACACGGCGGCTGTCTCTACGTCCACAACGTGGCGCCGGACCACGCCAGCGCCCTGGCGGCCGTCGCGGGGCAGCACGTGAAGATCACGGAGTCCCCGCGGGAGCGACTCGTGCTCAACCGGCCGGGGTACGGCCTCGCGCGAGGGCTTTCCTCGGCCGACCTGTACTTCACCGACCACGGAGCGCGATACCTGGGCGAAGTCCCGCTCAGGATGTACGCCGCCACCGCCGTCGCAACCGCCAAGGGCGACGTCACCGGCGTTGCCTCGACCGCGGAGTCGCCCCTCGAGTACGGCCTGCTGATGCTGCACGCCGGGCGCGGCAGGGTGGTCGTGGACCAGGTCCGGTGGGATGTGCAGACGGCGGCGGACTCGCGCGCCGGGCGATACATCTCCACCCTGCTGACCAACCTGGGGGTCCGGCTGGCGCCGCCGCCCGCCGTGTTGCGGTCAGACCAGTGCGAGCTCGTAGACATCTCGGCCGCGTGTAACACCAGTCTCACCGATCCGATCCCGGGCGACGGCGAAGGCTGGACAGACCGCGGGCCGGACAACGACCTCAGCGCATTCACGCCCGGTCTGCTCATCGCTGCGGGCGTGCCATATCGCGTCACCAGCGCACCGAGCGATCCGGGCCGGAACTGCTGCGTGCTCGGGCCCGACGGCGACCCCACGTCACCCCGCGTGGAGATCGGCCGAGCCGTCCGGCACCTGGCGTTCCTCATCGCGTGCGAGGGACACGTGAAGCACGGGCGGCCCGTCGCTCACTTCACGGTGCAGTACCGGAACGGGCTGGAGACGCAGATTCCGCTTCGATACGGCTTGGATGTGATCGACTGGAACGAGCGCGGCCGGAAGCTGGACTACGCGGCGGTGGCGTGGAAAGGATTCACCTCGCTGGGGGAGCCCGCGGCGATCTATGCCAAGAGATGGAGAAACAACCGGCCCGCCGATCCGGTCAAGTCGGTGGCGTTCTCCTCCACCCGCGCGGGTGCCACGCCGATCCTGCTGGCCCTCACGGCCGTGCTGTAGGCGCGCGCGGGATTCACTCTTCCGCCGCTTCCTCGGGTGCCTCGGCCGCCTCGGGCTCTTTGGCCTTCGCCAGGATGTCGTTAAGGCTCGCCTGCACGGTGCGCTGAACGTCTCGTTTGTGCTCTTCGGGGATGCGGTAGTGATACTTCTGTTCGAGAACGGCCAGCGTTTGACCCGCAATGGCGTAGGCCACTTCTTCGATCTTCATGCGTCCTCCTGCTGTCCCTGGACCGGGCTGGCTACACCACCTCGGTCTCCAGTATCTGTGTGAGTTCCGCCTTTACCTGCTCCATCTCCGCATCGGTCAACTGAGGGTTGAGCACGCGGTGCTCTTCCTTGGTCCGCGACCGTCGGAGGACAAGGTATTCCCGACCGTCCTTGCGGACGACGTCCTTGAACTTGAGCTTCTTCTTCCGCATCAGCATCAGGCCGAGGATATACCGGAAGTTCCGCTTGACCGGCTGCTCGTCTTCGGCAGCAAGACGCTGGAAGAAGTCGAATATCACGTTGTCGTCCACGAAGATCCTCTTGGACTGGTCAGGCTTGGGAACTTCGGTCTTCCAGAACGAGAAGGCCCGGTCGCGGTGCGGGGCTTCCGGGGCCGACCAGCACTCGGCGCAGAAGTCCTTTCGCTCGAACTCCGTGCCCGTGTCGTACAGGGCTGAGTAGTAGGGCTCTTCCTCAGCGAATTGCTTGTCGCAACTGCTGCAGCGGTGTTGCGACCGGGCTATGTTCCAATCCAATTCACGGCCACTCAGAAAGAAGGCGACGCGGAAGACGTGCCGCACAGGCCCCGTCATCGTATCGGGCTTATTCTCTTACCCGGCCGTACACCTTGTCAAGCGTTTTCCTCGCCGCGTCGCGTGCCGGCGGGCCGATCTGTTCCAGCGCCGCACGTGTCGAGGCGACCAGGGCTTCGTCCTTCAGGTATGCCAGGTTGATCTCGACGTTCAGTTGCGCGCCGTCGAGCGCCCCGAGCACCAGGGCCGCGGCCACGCCCACGTCGCTGATCAGGTTCGGGTTGCCCAAGTCGGCCAGCTCGTCCAGCGTGCCCAAGACCTCCGCGCAGGCGCAGAAGACGTTTATCGGCGTGCCCATCGCGATCTTGAGCGCGTCTTGGATCGCAGCCCCGCGGGCCGCCTTCTCCTCCGGGGTGCTCTTCGGCATGGAGTACGCGCCGGACACGTGCGTATACGCCGCGACGTCCTCGTCGACGTAACGCAGCAGCGCCTTCCGGGCCGCGTCGCACTTCTCCAGCAATTCGCTCACGCGGCCCTCCACGTGCTTGAACTTCTTCTTGCCGACGGTGAAATTGGCCGCCATGCACGCCATCGACGTTCCGACTGCCCCCGCCAGCGCCGAGGCGCTTCCTCCGCCCGGCGTGGGCTGCCCCGCCGCCGCATCGGCGAGGTACTTCTCCAACGATTCGGTGCCATATCCCATTCGAACCCTCCATCAAGGCCGTTCCAAGTGTTTCACAGTGTTTCAATGGCTTTGTTCGGCAGAAAAAGTATTTCTGTTATAACATCTTGTCTCGCAAGGCCTTATGCAATATACCCTACTTTCGCTTCCGTGTCAAGCCCGCCGGGCATTTTTTGGCAGGAAAAATGCGTCAATGGCCCAACACCGCGAGAGGCCGGTCCGCCGACTACTCCGTCAACAGCGTCCTGAAGTGCGCGATGGTCTGTTGGAGTCCGTCGTCCAATGGGGTCGATGGCGCCCAGCCGAGCGTGGCCTCCGCGAGCGCGATGTCGGGCTTGCGGCGTGCGGGGTCGTCGGCGGGCAACGGGCGGTGGACGACCGTCGACGACGAGCCGGTCAGTCTGATCACCAGCTCCGCAAGGTCGAGGATCGAGATCTCGGACGGGTTGCCGAGGTTCATCGGCCCGGTGAAGTCGTCGGGGCTGTTCATGAGCCGCACCAGCGCGTCGACCATGTCCGTCACGAAGCAGAAGCTCCGCGTATGCGAGCCGTCGCCATATACGGTGATATCGTCGCCGCGCAGCGCCTGCATGATGAAGTTGCTGACGACGCGGCCGTCGTTGGGATGCATCCGCGGGCCGTAGGTGTTGAAGATACGGGCGACCTTGACGCGCAGCTTGTGCTGGCGGTGGTAGTCCATGAAGAGGGTCTCGGCGCACCGTTTGCCCTCGTCGTAGCAGGACCGCGTGCCGATGGGATTGACGTTGCCCCAGTAGGCCTCGACCTGCGGATGCACCTCGGGATCGCCGTAGACCTCGGACGTCGATGCCTGGAGGATCTTCGCCCTCACACGCTTCGCGAGGCCGAGCATGTTGATGGAGCCGTGCACGCACGTCTTGGTGGTCTGCACCGGATTGAGCTGGTAATGCACGGGCGACGCGGGGCAGGCGAGGTTGTAGATCTCGTCCGTCTCGACGTAGAGCGGGAAGGTGATGTCGTGCCGAAGCACCTCGAAGAGCGGGTGGCTCATGAGGCCGGCGATGTTGGCCCGGCGTCCGGTGTAGAAGTTGTCGACGCACAGCACCTCGTGGCCGTCGGCGAGCAGCCGCTCACACAGATGCGAGCCGATGAAGCCCGACCCACCGGTCACCACGATCCGCTTGCTCATCCCGAAGTTCTTCATCTGCTTTCCCCCGTCTGCGTCTGCACGGCGCCGGCCTCGCGTCGGCCGAGGCCGATGGCCTCGACATGGAGCAGCAGTTCCAGCCCCGTATCGAGTTCGCTGCAAATCGCGATGATGATTGAGACCAGATTGGCTCGAGAATCGTTCAACGGTGCGTCCGCAGCTCTCTCGCTCGTCCGCTCGTCCGCTCGTCCGAGGCAATTCTACTGTGCGCGGTGTTATGCGTCAAGTTTGAGCGACGGTAACACTTCGGCCAAGTGAAGAAACAATGTGGCAAAAGGTGTCAGGATTAGTGATGGAATAAAACTTGACCGGGAACGGGACCTGCCTAGACTGATAGTGTGAGTTGTGCGGGAGAGGACGCCAGTTGACAGTTCGCAGTCTAAGGAGCTCCAACAAGACGGTGGGGCGGACATTCTTGTCCGCCACAGGGCAGGCAGGAGTGCCTGCCCCACCTGGATCTTGTTGGAGGGCCTGAAGGCTGCGAGCCCAAGCCAAGGAAAAGGCTCAAGTTCGGCATTACCTCTGACGATACATAGGGTTAGGGCATATTGCGCTCGATGAAGAGGCATTACGTCGCCTCGTGTCCGCGCGTTGGACACAGCGGGCCCGCTTCGTTGCTAACCTTGTCTCGCCGCCATCGGCCCCGCCGTTGTTTTGCGGGGGCTTGGCCGCGGTGGGTGCGAAATGCCTCGGGCCCCCTGGCGCGTACTCTTGGTGTGGAACGGTCGCTGCACTGCGGGCCGTACCCGAGAGGATGGCAGCATAACCACCGCCTGTTCCATCACTTACGCGCGCTCTGCGCCTGTAAGTGAGAGGGACGTGGTGTGTCTGTAGTGCGTTTTTTCTGGCGGGTATCAGATGAGTGTGAGCGGGACCCGATCACTCCTTGACGTTGTGTCGGGCGAGCACAGCGCAGCGTTGGTCGAGGCCGAGGAACGGGGTGACCAAGGATTGGCGGCGGCACAATGGTACGCTGTGTACACGCGCGCCCGCCACGAGAAAGTCGCACATCGGGCGCTCGCAGAGAAGGGCGTGGAAAGTTTCCTTCCCCTTTACGACACACTCAGCTCCTGGAAAGACAGACGGAAGTGGGTGCAGAAGCCCGTGTTTCCCGGCTACCTGTTCGCGCGGGTGTTGCGCAACCGCGTGGGCCTGGTGCGTGGAGCGCGGGGCGTGGTGCGCCTCGTCAGCGACGGCGGCGGTCCCGTTCCCGTGCCTGCGAAGGAGGTGGAGGCGGTCCGTCAGATGATGGCAAGTCCTCTGCCGGTGGATCAATGGCCCTATCTGCGGAGCGGCAAGCGCGTGCGCATAAAGGCGGGGTCGCTGAAGGGCGCGGAGGGATACATCGTCACGCGGCGCAAGCAGTGCCGCCTGGTCATCTCGGTGCACTTGCTGGGGCGATCGGTGGCGACCGAGGTGGGTATTGACTGTATCGAGCCCATATGATGCAGCCGGCCCTGTGGCGGCCGGCATGATCGGCGAAGGGGTCGACGTTACTTGGGAAGGATGTCCTTGTTTGCTCTGGCAAGTCAGGAGCGGGCGACGCCAGTCGCCCTCTCGGGCATTTGGAACGAGGTGGTCGAGGTGAGGAATTATGTCGTAGTGTTGCTTGTGGCGGCGTTGCTGTGGACACCGTGTGCGGCGGCGCAGGCCGAGGGCCGCAAGCCGGCGCTGATGGCCCGCGACATCACCGTCACCGTGTGGGATCACAAGGGGCACCCGGTGCCCGGAGCGAGGGTGCAGCTCTTCAAGACTGACGGCACGGCCGTCGCCTCGCTGGTGACGGACGAGAAGGGCCGCTGCCAACTCAAGAAGCTGATCCCCAGACCGTACCGGCTGGTGGTGGCGGATCGGGCAATCGAGCAGTTCGCCGTCAGCGACAAGGCCAAGCTGGGCACGCTGTTGGTCGTGTTGCCCGCCCCGGGGAAGCGGGTGACCGCCAAGTCAACCACGGCAAAGGCGCCCGGCGCGGGCCTGAAGACCGCGGCGCTGTCCCAGAGCTCCAAGCTTCTTATCTTTATCATCGGCGGTGTCGCCGTCGCCGGGTGCGGCCTTGTGGTCGCGAACCGGCGTGGCGACGGGCACGGCGGGGACGGCAGGCGCGCCGGGGCCGGCGAGCATGGTTCTCCCACCAGGCCGTGACCGCGCACTGGGGCTGTCGGTCCGGTCGACACGGGGAAACCGGGGACAGATAACTTTCTTTCGCCGGACAACGGACAAGCATTGCGCGGAGCGGGTTGGCTGGGCGAAAAAAGTTATCTGTCCCCGCTTTCCCCCGCTTTCCCGTTCTGTTGTCTCATGGGTCCTTTTGAGAAAGGGGCAGAGCAACCATGCACAGAGTCCTGGTGCTGATCGGCGCTGGTGTGCTCGTCGCCGGGTGCAGCTACGTAGACTTTGAGCGCCCGGTGGCCCGGAACTACCTCAATGATCTTGCGGAGATGTGGTCCGACCCGGAGAGACCTCCGCCCCAGGCCGGCAAGGAGGTGCCGAGCTCGGCGGCGCTCGGCGTGGCGTTCGCGCGCTGGCGCCAATCAGTTGGCACTGACAGGGCGGAGTACCGAATCGACGCGGGCGACGTCGTAAAGGTCACGGTGCTGGTCCGGCCCCGAAACGTCGAGGACTTCGGGCTGGCGTTGGCCGTGTCCCCCGACGGGATTTCGCTGCCATTGCTCGGGAAGGTCCAGGTGGCCGGGCTGAGTGCCTCGCAGGCCGCTGAGAAGCTTACCAAGCTCTACGGCAAGGAGTACTACCGTGATCCGGTGGTGATCGTGGCGGTGAGCGAATTTGGCAGCAAGAGGGTGGTCGTCACGGGAGCCGTAGTGAAGCCGGGAACGATCACCCTCAGGACCAACGAGACTACGCTGATCGAGGCGCTGCTGTTCGCAGGGGGCCTGAAGGAACCGGCGGGCGACAAGGTCCTGATCAGCCGCGCGGTCGCCGGCGCCAGCGATACCCCTCAGTTGCAGACGATCACTGTCAACCTGGAGAGGCTCGTCAAGAGCTTCGACATGGTAGAGAATGTTGCGATCCTGCCCGGTGACGCTGTGCACGTGGTGCCTGCGCGCATGAAGGCGTTCTCGGTGCTCGGCTTCGTGAGCCGTCCCGGCTGCTACGAGTTGACGGACGACGGCTCGGTTGGGGTGCTCGATGCCATCGCCCGAGCGGGTGGGTTGACGAGCCCAGCGAGGTCGGAAAAAACTTACTTGATGAGAAAAACGCCGCAGGGCCGGAAACGCTACCCGGTCGACCTGCCCGCCATTGTGGCGGGAAAAACGCACGACATACCGATCCAGTCGGGCGACGTGATCATCGTTCGCACCAGTTCGCCCGTCAGGCTGCTGGGCGGACTACTCCAAGCGGTGGGACTGAAGGGGTTCATGCCGGGGCCGTAACGCCGTGGCGGCCGGCCCGCCGCCGCCAGACCGAAAGGGGTGTCAAGCAGATGACCGAGCTGCCAGTTGGAGAGGCGCAGGACGGGCTCGAGACAACGGACTCCGAACTCCGCCGGTTTCTGGGAGTTCTGCGGGGCCGGTCGTGGGCGATCTTCACGTGCGCCACCGTGGTGTTCACCCTCTTTGTCGTGAACGCGTTTCGAGCCACGCCCATTTACGAGGCTTCGGCGCGCTTGCTCATCGAGCGGAAGCCCCCCCAGGCCGCGCTCTTCGATACACTGCAAGAGCAGAGAGAAGAAGAATACCACCTGACCCAGGTCGAGTTGATCACTTGCCGGGCAGTGCTGGAGCGGGCCCTGGAGGACGAGCGAGTAGCGACCTTCTTCGCAGACGCAGACGCTCTGGATGTCTCGCGCCCCGGCCTCTTGCGGACGGTGGCGCACGAACTGCGGCGGGTCTTCGGAGGAGAGCCTTCGCGTCCCGTGCAGCCATGGGAGCGGCTGCGGGAGCGGATCAGGGTAGAGCCGGTCGAAGCGACGAATCTGGTGGATGTCAGGGTCCGAGGGGCGGATCCGAAGGAGGCTGCCATCATTGCCAACGGCGTGGCCGAAGCGTACGTTCGCTACAGCGTCTCGGCGCGCAAGAGCAGCGCCCTCGAGATGTTCCAGGCGCTGCAAAAACAGAAGGAGGAGCAAGAGCGGGCGCTGGTCGGTGCCGAGGACGCGCTGCAATCATACCAGGCGACGACCGGCCTTCCGCATCTGGAGTCTGCGGGCATGAAGAACCCGGCGGTCGACCGGCTCAAGGCCCTCAACGAGGAGTACACCGCGGTACAACTGCGCCGGATAGAACTGGGCGTGGCCGCGGAGGCCGTCGAAGGGGTGCTGAAGGGCGACAAGGACGTTATTGCGGCGTTGGCCGTGCAGTCCATCGCGAAGGATGCAGCCGTACAGACACTCTGTGGACGCCTCGCGCGCATCGAGCTGGAGGTGAAAGCGGCTCTGAACAGCCACTACGCGAAGCACCCGGAGGTCACGGCGCTCGAGGACCAGAGGAAACTCGTGCTCGCACAACTGCGCGAGGCCGTCCTGCGGGCCGCCCGGTCGATTCAGCGGGAACGCAGCATGCAACTGCGCCGGGAGCAAGAGCTCGCGGCAACCCTCAAGCAGCAGAATCAAGTGGTCCAGGAGTCGGCCCAGAAGTCTCACCGATACCACCGGCTGAAAAGGGAGGTGGATCGCCAGACCCGGCTGTTTGATGTGATCGTCGGCCGGATGAGGGAGGTGGACCTCACCAAGGACACGGGCATCACCAACAACAGCCTGGTCGAGCGGGCGACGGCTCCACTGACCCCCGTGTCACCCAACAAGGTGCGCGCTGCAGTTCTTGGAGCGATCCTCGGCCTGCTGCTTGGGATTGGACTGGGGTATTTCCTCGACTACTTTGACGATACGATCAAGACGCCGGACGACGTGGAGAATCGGATTCGCATGCCCTCGCTGGGCTACGTGTCAGAGATTCCGTCGTCCACGGGCAACGTCGACGGCTTCTGCGAGCGGGCGGCATACAGTCTGAAACACCAGGGCAGCTCTGTCTCCGAGCTCTTTCGGTCCATTCGCACCAAGGTCTACTTCAGCGGCGAGCAGGGCCAGATGAAATCCCTCCACATCACTTCGCCTGCACCGGGAGACGGGAAGACGGTGCTGGCGGCCAATCTGGCCGTCACCCTGGCGCGGGACAACAAGCGTGTCTTGCTGGTCGACGCGGACCTCCGCCGGCCAAGAGTCCACGAGGCGTTCGGTCTGCGAGGCGAGCCCGGCCTGGCCAACGTGCTTGTCGAGGGGAAACCGTGGCGGGAATTCGTCCAGCCCATCAGCGGGAGCGACAACGGCGACGGCAAGCTCCATATCCTCTCTGCCGGAGCGAGTTCCCCCAACCCCGCGGAGCTGCTCGGCAGCCGGTCGATGAAGCAGTTCATGCGAGACGCGCGGGAGGAATATGATGTCGTCATTTACGACTCCTGTCCCGTGTCGTTCGTAGCCGACAATGCGCCACTGTGCGCGGCGGCCGACGGGACCATCATGGTGCTGAAGGCGGGTACGACCAGATGCGATGCAGTCAAGCGCGCCAACAGGCAACTGCAAGCTGTCAACGGGAAAATCATCGGTGCGGTCCTCAGCCAGGTTTCCCCCAAGATTCTCAAGGGCGATCGCTATAGCGGGTACTACCCCTACTACGAGCAATACTACGCCCGCCGAGGCGAAGGCAGCACCGGAAGTGGCGGCGAATAGCAGAGCCGTCCGGCGGCACAGCACGGCGGCAGGCACGACGACCCGAGGCGGCGGGGCGGGCGCTTCTATCACGTAGGATCTGCCCAAATGGAGGCATCTTCTCTGCGCGTGCAGCGACTTGCTCCGCGCGCCTTGTCGGCCGTCACCGCCGTCGGGATCGTCGGGGCGCTGGTCTTCACGCCGCTTGCGTTTGGGGGAGTGGAGCCGTGGGCCTTTTCCGTCCTGGCGGTTCTCGCCTACACCGCTTTGGCGGCGTGTGCGGCACGTGCCGTCATGTTGGGGACGGTCCGCAGGCTGTTCACCCCGCTGCTGATACCGGCCGTGCTTGCCCTGCTGTTGGTTTGGCTCCAATATGTTGAATGGCCTGTCGGGCTTCTGGAAAAGGTCAGTCCCGGCGCGGTACAGGCCCGTCAAAGGCTCGCCTCGGTAACGGGGGGCGAGGTGGGGGGGTGGGTCTCCCCCTCGCTCTATCCACATGCGACCCGCAGCGCGCTGATCCGGCTTTCGGCCTACATCGCCTTGTTCGCGGCAGTGTGCGGATATGTGGGTTCGTGGAAGGAGGTAACCCGTCTTGCGGCGGCCACGGTCGCCGTCGGATTCGCCGCGTCATTATTGGGCCTCTTGCAAAGCTTTTCCGGCGCCACGAAGCTCTACTGGTGGCGGGAGTTGACCCACGGGGGCAAGCTGTTCGGCCCCTTCGTTTCGGCCAACCAGTTCGCCACCTATGCGGGGATGTGCATGTTCATGGCGCTGGGGCTGTTCATGGCCCAGGCCCGGCGCGCGCGTGGGCTGGGAACACACCGGCTGGGAAGCACCCGGCGCCAAGCGGGAAGTTGGGCCCCCCAGAGGTTCCTGGCGGGCTTTGGGGCTCTGGCTATCGGAGCTGCCGTGCTCTGGTCGCTGTCCCGAGGGGGAATCACTTCGCTGTTTCTGGCTCTCGCCGGCTTCATGATCGCCCTCAGGGTGGCCGGGCGTGTTCGGACGAAGACTCTGTACGTGGTAGCCGCGGGCGTGGTCGCTCTGGCCGCGGTGATCTACCTCGGTCGGGGGCCGGTGTTCAAACGCCTCTCCACCCTGGACGAAGTCCTGCGGCGTCCGTCCGAGGACTGGCGCTGGCGAATGTCCATCGACGCCTGCCGCATGGGCTTGATGTTTCCGCTGCTCGGGACGGGCGCCGGGACGTTCACATCGGTGTACCCGCACTACCGGACCGTGCCGACGAATCGGATCTTCAGCAGCCCTCACAACGAATACGCCCACGTGCTCGCCGAAGCCGGGTTCGTCGGGCTCGGCCTCTTGTTCCTGGTGGTCGCACTGCTTCTCGCCAGGGTCTTGCGGGGATTGGCCACGAGGAAAGACCCGCGGGCCTGCGCGTTCCTCGCCGGCGGCGTGGGCGCGTTCCTCATGGTGGGGCTGCATTCAATCGTGGACTTCCCGATGCGGGCACCAGGCATTGCCGCCACCGTAGCCGTGCTGGCCGCGCTGCTGTATCGCGCGGTCGGACTGCGGGCGAACACGCAAGAGGGCCAGGAGAATCACGACACGGCGAACGCTACCCGGGGCTTGGCGGTGGTCATTCTCACCGCCGCTGCATGGATCCTTGCGTGCAACTTCGCGCTGGACGCGCTGCGCGGCCAACTCGAGGGCCGCGCCATCGGGCGAGCCGCCGAGCAAGTCTCGCCGGCGACGAAGCACGTGATGGCGTTCATCGAGGCCTCGGAGGAGAGCATCCGCGCCCATTCCGCAGACGACGCCCAGTTGTACGCCCGGCTGGCGGATCTTGCACTGTATTCCGCCGCCACCTGGCCGTCGTCGCAAACCGCCGAGGACGCCGTGGAGCGGCTCAGCTTGGCGGGCGAGTCGCTGAGACTCCGCACGATGGCGGCCCGGCTCGAGCCGCTGCACGCGAGTCACCAGTTCGAGATCGCCATGGGGCACGTCAGCTCGGGCCGGGATGCCTTGGCCGTGCTCCACGCGGACTTTGCCTGTGAGCTGCTGCCGCGCGACCCGTGGATCCGCGCCGCCCTCGCCAAAGGGTTCTTGACTCACCACCGGCCGGATCTGGCGGGAGACTACCTTGAGAGAGCAGAGAAGGTCGCCTCGGCCGGACGGGTCTCGGCGGCACAGAAGGCCATCGGGCGCGTCCGCCGAGACCTGGGGCAGGCCCGCGGAACGCCGTAGCCCCCATGACCACCGCATCGCCGAACCGACCATTTCCCGTCCTGAGGCCCGCGCCGTGAGTTGGCAGGCCGAATATCTGGCACGTTTCTATTCGCGCGAGCGCGGATGGGTGGATGGAACCACGTTGTTCCACCGTCTGTGCCGGCAGTTTATCTCTCCGGGCGGCCGGGTCTTGGAGGTAGGCGCCGGGCCGTCCAATCCAACCAGCAAGTTCCTCTCGAGTACGGCGAGGCAGGTCGTCGGGGTGGACATTGATGATGCGATCATCGGGAACTGCTTTCTGTCCGAGGCACACGTATATGATGGAGTTCGGTTCCCCTTTGACGACGGATCTTTCGACGCCGCGGTGTGCAATTACGTTATGGAACATGTCGAGAACCCGATGCGCCTGTGCAGGGAAATACGCAGAGTCCTGGTTCCAGGGGGCGTGTTCCTCTTCCGGACGCCCAACGCATTTCATTACGTGAGTCTTCTCAGTCGGGTCCTGCCACGCGGCTTGTCGAAATGGGCCAGAAATACCCGTCCGAACACCAGCGGCATGCATCCGATGTTCTGCCGCTGCAACTCGACGCTGCGTTGCCGCCGCATCCTGGATCGAGCCGGCCTCCGGATCGCGGAATTGCGCCTCATCGAGCCGAACCCGTCCTACGGCATGAGGTCGCGCCTGTTGTTCTTCCCGATGTTGCTCTATGAGCGTCTGGTTAACGCGACGGAGATGCTTCGTCATTTCAGGGCGAACATCCTCTGCGCGGCCAGATCGGTCTGATGGCAGTGGGATTCTACCCGGAGCTCTGAGGCCATTTCGATGGTTGCCTATCTTGTCGTGTTCGGGTGTTCGCTGGTAGCCGGGCTGGTGCTGACGCCGCTTGTGCGGTGGGCGGCGCGCCGCCTGCGGGTGCTCGACCTCCCGGATGGCTTTCGGAAGCTTCAGGAACGGCCCGTACCCCGCATGGGGGGCATTGCGATTTTCGTCGGCTTTTTTGCCTCGCTTTGGGTAAGTTCACGCCTGCATCACTCCGTGGTGTTGCCCCGCTGCTTTGGCGATGGCGATTTCAGTTCGGTGTTCCTGGGTGCCGCCGCGGTGCTTGTGATCGGGCTGTGGGACGATGCAAGAGGACTGGGGGCGCGGACGAAGTTCGCGCTGCTCGCCGCGGTCGCGGCTGGCATGTGCGTCGCCGGGCATACCATCGAGACGATCAGCAATCCCTTCGGCCGCGACATCGTGCTGGGTTACTGGGCGGTGCCGGCAACGCTGTTCTGGTTTCTCGCCTGCATGAACGCCATGAACCTGATCGACGGGCTGGATGGCCTCTCCGGCGGCGTGGCGGTGTTCGCCGCAGCGACCATGTTTGCCACCAGCGCATTGTTCCAGAACGGGAACATCGCATTCTCCGCTCTGGCGTTGGCCGGGGTGGGTATCGGTTTTCTGGTGTTCAATCTCCCCCCGGCATCCATATTCCTGGGAGACTCGGGGAGCTATCTGCTGGGCTTCCTCGTCGCCTACATCGGCCTGCGGGGGAGCCAGAAAGCCAGCACCGTCGTGGCCCTCCTGATTCCCATCATCGCATTGGGGCTGCCGGTGTTGGACACCGCTCTCGCCATTCTCCGGCGCTGGGCGCGGGCGTTGCCGCTGTTCACGAGCGACGGGCAGCACATTCACCACAAGCTGCTGGGTCGGGGACTCAGCCGTTGGCAAGCCGTGCTGATCATGTACGCCGCGTGCATCGTGCTGGGCGGGTTTGCCCTCGTTCTTACCGCCGCGCGGGACTTGTCAGCCGCGGGCGTTCTGCTCCTCTTGGCTGTGGCGACGGTCCTGGCCGTACGCATGGTCGGCAGAGAAGAGATCAAGCTGGTGAAGAACCGGCTGATCCACGGGCTCGCGGAAAAGAGGCGCGCCACCGGACACCGGATCGCCGGGCACGAGGCGACGGAAAGGATGAGGCAAGCGGAGACCGTCTCCGCCCTGTGGCAGACCTTTGCCGCCGCGGCGGAAAGGATGGAGCTCGATCGGGCGGTCATGACGATGACGCCCCCCTGGCCGCTTCCTTCCCGTCGGCGGAGCTCGTGCACGTTTCGCTGGCGTCGCGAGGCCGTCAGTTTCGACAGCGGCGAGGTCTCCGCGTCGTGGTCAGCCAGTTTTCCACTGATCGCCGGCGGGACCAGGCTCGGTGACCTTGAAGTGAACAAGTTCACCAACGGATGTCCCTTGGCACCCGAGTTGCCCGAGATGCTGCAACTGCTCAGTTCCAGCCTGGCAGACAACATCAGCCGCGTGCGGCCGGATGCCGCCGACGAGCAGCGTCTGCGTGTCCAGGCCAGTTAAGCTCGCCACAAACCCAGCCGCACGGGCCGATGCGCTCCCGAGGGTTCCAGATGGCAGATGGCATTGCATTGGTGAGGAACGGACGCACGCGTGACCAAAGCGGCTCGCGCACGGGCCGGATCCTCGCGGGCATGGGGACCGGCCTGCTCACCCGCGTGCTGGACTTCGGCAAACGCTTCGTACTCGTACCTCTGTTCTTGACCGCCTGGGGAGGAGCCAAGTATGGCGAGTGGCTGACCCTCTCCGCGGCCGTGGCCAGCCTGACTCTTCTTGACGTCGGAATGCACGATTTCGTCGTGAACCGCTTGCGCCAGTGCTACGTGAAGGCCGACATGGAGGGATTTCATCGCTTCCTTCACGGCGGGCTGCGCCTGTCGCTGATCGCATGCGGGGTCGGTCTTGTTGGCTTGATGGTCTTTGCCGGGGTGGCTCCGGTCGGCGAGTGGTTTCGCCTGCAGCACACGTCCCGGGCGACCACGATGGTCACGCTTCTGCTCCTTGGGGCCGCCGTGCTGAGCCAGATCCTCACGGGGCTGGTCATCGGTGTCTACCGGTCAATTGGCGAGTACGGTCGGGGCGGGATCGTCGGCAACTGCGTGCTGGCGGCCCAGGTGTTGCTCGTGGCCGGCGCCCTCCTGCTGACTCGGAGCTTTCCCGTGGTTGCAGCCGCGACCTCAATCCCGCTGTGGCTGGGCATGGCATTCTCCGTGTGGGATATTGGGCGCCACCACCCCTCCATCACCTTCGGGCTTCGACAAGGGACGTGGCTTCTCGCACTGCAAATCCTCGGTCCGAGCTCTCTGTTTCTGCTCATTATGCTGTCGCAGGTGCTCACCACTCAGGGCGCGGTGCTCATCCTGAGCGTCTACCACGGCGGTGCGGCGGTCGCAGTGTTCGCCACCACTCGCATCCTGGCCGGCGCGGCACGCAAGTTGGCCAGCGTGGTCCAACACGGCGTGTGGCCCGAATTCACCGCCCTGCAGGCAGAGCAGGAACTCGACAAGATCAGGGCCCTGCACATCGGGCTCGTCAAGCTCTCTCTGATCCTCACGGTCGCTGCCACCATGAGTCTGTATTTCGTGGGGGCGGAGCTTTATCGATTCTGGACCCAGCGCGTGCTGGAGTTTGACCCTCTGCTGCTCGCTCTGCTGCTGGGGTCTGTCACCACCGAGTCGCTGTGGCGGGCGAGCTCCGTTGTGCCCCTGTCGTCCAATCGACACGCGGGCGTTGCCGTGCGGTTTGTGGGGACAGGTCTGCTTGCCACCGGCCTGTGCCTGGCGCTCGTGCCTGCGTATGGCGCCCCCGGCGCCGTGCTGGGACTGTGGCTGGCGGACATTGCCGTTCGGGTTGTCGCCATCCCCAACCGTGTATGCCGGCTCCTGCGCCAGCCCCTGGCCCGGTTCTGGGCGCAGGCGGTGCTGCGCGGACTGCCGGCTATCGGGCTCGCCTGCTTCGCTGCCATCGTCACCCACGAGGCGACCCGAGGAACCGCCCTGCACCTCCCGCTCGTGCCGTGCGTGACGGTCGGCGTGCTGGGCGCCGCGAGTTTCCTCACCTGGTTCGATGACTCGGAACGCCGGCGAGTGCGCAACCTGGTGCGCGCGCTGCGGCCGAGCCGGTGATGGAGAAACAGGACGAAGCGACCACGGCCGGCGAAAATAGAAGGGGCAGAATGAAGCTCGCCAGCGCGCTGCATTGCCTCGCGTGGCTGGTCCGAACGTCAGCGACCCTCCTGCGCACCCTGTTGCTGGCGCCCCGCAGGCTCCCGCAGTTGTGCCAGGCCGCCCTCGACCATCACGTTCAGACTACGACCCCGGAGCTGACTCACCGCACTCTCGAGGAGTTCCTGACTCACCAATATGACCTCCGCAATGCGGTGGATATCGACGCCGCACTGCCCATCGTTGTTGGCGAGCGAAACGTGACCCTGGGCGAGGCCCTTGTGCTGAGTGCGTTGGTCAAGGCGACTCGCACCAGGCGGGTGCTTGAAATCGGGACCTTCCGCGGCTGGACCAGCTATCTGTTGGCCTCGGCCGTAGGAAGGGGCGGCGAAGTGCTCACCCTGGATCTCCCGCCCAGAACGAAGACCAGCCACCCTCTGGAGAAACGCGATGTCTACGGCCTCTCCGAGGCGGACGTCGGATCCACGTTCAGGACCCTCCCTCTTCGCGGCGCGGAGGTGACCCAACTGTGGGGCGACTCCGCGACCTTTGATTTCTCACCGTGGGAGGGTGGCATCGACATGGTCCTCGTCGACGGCGCGCACACGAAGGAATACGTCAGGAACGACAGCGCTCGAGCGCTCGATGTGGCCCGCGACGGCGGTTTGGTCGTCTGGCACGACCTCAAGAGTTCTTGTCCGGGCGTCATCAGCGTGCTGTCGGAACTGGGCAGACGCTTGGACCTGTGCCATATCGTGGGCACTTCGCTTGTCGTGCACGTCAAGCGGACGCAGTCGGACGTTTCTGGAGGAACGGCCGCCCTCCGCCTTCCCATTGCCACAGGCGCACCATGAGGATTCTTCATCTTTCCAACACGTCGATCTGGCCGCCCATGGACGGCGCCGGTCTGCGGACGTGTCAACTCCTTCGGCGTGTGGCGACCCGGCACGAGGTGCACGCCCTGCAGTTGTGCGCCCCGGAGCGTGCGGCGGATGACCGTGCAACGCCGGCCCACGTGGATGCCGACTGGCTGGAACAAGCGTGCTCGCGCCTGTGGTCCGTGTCCAAGGATCCGGCCGAAGTAAGGGTGCTCTTCGGCTTTCTTCACGACGCCGCAGCCATAAGGACCGGCCTGAAAGGAGCCCTCGACCGGGACTACGACGTCGTTTGGGGCCATTCGGCTGACTGGGCTTACTTCCTGCCACGCCATCTTCTTGGGCGGACGCTGCTGGATGTTCAAGACTGCTACGACCTGTCCTATCGGCGGCAAGCCAAGGCTGCAAGTCTGCGGCGGCGGGCGAAGCTTGCCGTGAAGAGAAGACTCTACCGCTACTATGCCAGAAAGTACATGAGCGCAGTCAACACACTCGTGATGGTGAATCAGGCAGATGCCGACTCCGTCGCCCGGATACTGCCCGGGGCGAAAGTCGAAGTTGTGGCCAACGGCGTGGACACGCGCTACTACGCGCCGCCCGGCGATTGGTCACGACGTCCGGACGCTCCCACGTTGGTCTTCACCGGCGTAATGAGCGCGCGACAGAATGTGGACGCCGTGCGGTTTTTTGCCCGGCGCGTGTTGCCGCTTATTCGAGAGAGCGTGCCGGGTTGCTGTTTCCAGATCGTCGGCAGGTCGCCTGGCAAAAGGGTAAGGGAGCTGGAGGATCCTCGTGCGGGCGTTCAAGTAGTTGGTGGTGTCCCGGACATCCGGCCGTACCTGTGGGACGCCACGCTGTACGTGGCGCCGATGATATCCGGGACCGGCATCAAGAACAAGATCCTCGAGGCGTGGGCGGCCGGATGCGCGGTGGTCAGCACGGGATTGGGCGGCGAAGCCCTGAGAGCCCGGCACGATAAGAACATCCTGCTTGCCGATAGTCCCCGAGAGATGGCCCGCCAGGTCGCACGAGCGATGCAGGACCCCGCGCTCAGGGCGAGCCTCGGGCGGCGAGGCCGGGAGACGGCGCGGCAGCACTACAACTGGGAGACACATGCGTCTCACTTCGAGCGCCTCTTGTTCGAGGCCGCCAACGGCTTGGACGGTAGGAGGCGGACGGCCTAAGATGCGCGTCAATGTAGCCTGCGCCGGGCGTTTCCTCTCCCTCCAACTGTCGGGTCAGTTGAAGCGCCTGGGTTGCCTCGGACGGCATTACACCTGCACGCCGATGCTCCCCGGGGCCGTGCGTCCCGGGCGGTACGGCTTGGATCGCAGCGATGTCCGGACGCTTGTCGGGGCGGATATTTTCAAGCGCGTGGTCGGGCGCCTGGGGCGGCGGGCGCGGGTGTTTGCCGATCAAGTCAAGACGTTGTGGTTCCAACGGTGGGTGGCCAGGAAGTTTGAACCGTGTGACGTGATCCATGCCTGGGCCGGCAGCGCACTTTCCGTTTTCGAACGCGAGGTCTGCGGGGAGGCCGTACGGGTGTTGGACCGTTCCTCGGCGCACCGGCGCATCGCCAGGAGGATACTCGACGAGGAATACCAGAGATGCGGCGCCCGGTACGTCGACCGTCAAGGGGGGATGGACCTGGAGTTGGCCGAGTATGAGTCGGCGGACCATATCGTGGTCCCGTCCACCTTTGTGTTGAACAGTTTTCTTGAGCAGGGGCATCCGCGCGAGAAGCTTTCGCGTGTTTCTTTCGGCAGCCTGGCAGTCCGTGACGGGCGGCCGCGAAGACCAGACGGCGCGTTCTGTGTCGTCTACGTCGGCACGTTGAGGGTGCACAAGGGGGTCCGTTATTTCCTGAAGGCGGCTTCGCTCCTCCGCGGCCTTCCGGACTTTGAGGTCCTTCTCGTGGGGCCGCCGCCGGACAAACATACAGCGCCGTACCTGGCGAAGTATCGAGAGTTCGTCAGATACCTGGGCTACGTTCCGCAGCGTAAGCTGTACGAAGAGATCTACCCCAAGGCCAGCGTACTGGTCCAACCATCTGTCCTCGAGGGCCTCTCCTTTGTTCTCCTGGAAGCTCTGGCACACGGGGTCCCGGTGATAGCGACCGACCACAGCGGGGCGCCCGACGTTATCACGGACGGTGAGGAGGGGTTCCTGGTGCCGGTCCGCGACCCCGCAGCCATCGCTGAAAAGGTGCTTTTCTTGTACAAACACCGGGGCCTGCTGGAGCAGATGAGCGGGAAGGCGTTATCGAAGGCGCGCACGCAGCTCACATGGGACACCTACGGTGAACAGGTCGTCGGCATCTACAGAAAACTCCTCGCTGACAGGCAGTGATTCCGCTGCGGCGGGGGCACGTCGCCCGGCGAGGCCAACCTTGACGGCTTTTCGTATCGGGGCGGCGTCGGTAAGCGCCGCGCTCCTGCTGCTTGCCGTGCCGGCGGACGTCGTTTCCGAGGTCCCCGGGTGGTGCGCTGTTACCGCCGGATTCGCAATTCTCGCTTTTGTGGCCGTCATTGCCTTTCGCTTTGCCCGGCAACGCGGTCAGAACCCGTGGGCCGACGCCACGGCGGTGTTTTCGTTCTATTACGCGGTCTTCTTCGGCGCGGGGCTGCTCACGTTGTTCTTCTGGGACATTCTCCTTGACCAGATGTTCCCCCAGCTCACCTCGCGCTTCCAGCAGTATGGGCCCGTGCTGCCGGATGTGTCGCGCTTGACCGTTATCGGAGGACTCGCCCTCGTTGCGGGGAGTCTTATCCCTGGAGGTGCGCTTGTCCGCGTGCTGCCAAGAGTGCGGTGGCAGTTCGACGGTGACACGTTCTTCCGACGAGCTTTGTTTTTCCTGCCGGTCGCGGCGGCGTGTCTTGGTGTGACGCGTTTCAGCCCTGAGCTCTTGCCGAAAGAGCTCTTCCACTTCGTCCAAGTCCTCGGCGAGACCAGCCATCTCATCCTGGTCTTGTGCTCCTACAGCTTCTTTCGCGCCGGGAAGCGGCGCTGGCGGTGGGCCTGGCTGTACCTCGTCTATGCGGTCGTCCTGGTCATTCGCGCCCTTCCGACCGGGATGCGGGGCGACCTGCTCCTGCCGTTTGCGTTTCCCGTGCTCGGTTACGTGATGGCCAGAGCGAAACTGCCATGGAGATATCTCCTTGTCGGGGTGGGGCTCTTTTTCTTCGTGATCATCCCGTGGGCAACGTTCCTGAAGGAGAGCACGCCGAGGTTGGTGGGACCCGAAGTGGCCATGTCCCAGGCCACGGTCAAGCTGCGCGGCGCCGGCTACAGGCGACGCCTGGGCGTCAGCCTGTGGAGCACGGTGCGCCGGTTCGCCGTCGTGGGCGGCTTTGCCAACTGCCGGCGCAAGGTCCCCCGTCGATTCCCCTATCAGCACGGAAAGGTGCTTCTGACCACGCTGATGGCCTTGCCGCCGCGGGCGATCTGGCCTGACAAGCCCAACGTCAGCGCCAAGCTGAACTACTACTCGCAGCGGCTCGGCATCATCAGCAAGGGTGACAAGACATCATCCGCCGTGTTGGTGGCACTGGGGCTCTATTACCTGGACTTCGGCCCGGTCGGCATTCTCGTCTTGTGTGTCGTTCACGGTTGGTGCGTCAGGCTGCTGCGCGATTTCACCGTCGGACGATGCACCTACGAATGGGGGGCGGCGGTGTTTCTCCTGCTGACCTTGACCAAACCCGACCTTCCCAACTTCATCGTATGGATGTCCGGCGCGATCCGCATGATCCTTGTGTCTCTTCCGGTCGTATACGTGCTGAGTCATAAACGTCTGTGACGGTGCGCGCGACAGCCCAGCTCCCGCCGCGCCGCCTGCGAGGTCACATGGGACTCACGATTCTGTACGTGGGCAGCCTGGAGGAACGCGGCACGTGCTTTCACCGGATGCAGGCCGCGCGCAGCCTGGGCCATCGGGTCTTTCCGCTTGACATGGATGGCCGCTCCCCGGTGTTTCCCCGCTGGCTTGCGGCGGGGATTGCCAAGGCGGACCACCGGGTGGCAAACTGGCGGCTTGACCTGACCCGGCTGAACCGGCGGCTCCGGCACATGGTGTCCCGGCCGGCGCACGCCGACGTGGTGTGGTTTGACAAGCCTCTGACCATACGGCTCGCCACCCTGCGCCGGATCCGCGCACGCATGCCGGGCGCGGTCCTTGCCACGTACAGCCCCGACGATCAAATGAATCCCGCCAATCACAGTCGGTTGTACTTCCGCTGTCTCCCGCACTATGACATCGTGTTTACCACGAAGTCATTCAACGTGCCGGAGTTGACGGCCATGGGGGCCCGTGACGTAAGACTGATTGGCGTCGGTTTCGACCCCGCAACGCATCGGCCGGTCGAACTCACCGCGGAAGAGCGGGGAGAATACGGCTGCCAGGTCAGTTTCATTGGCACGTACGAGGGTCAGCGGGCTCACTGGCTGAGCCGGCTTGCCGCCGACCCGCTCGAGTTGAAGGTTTGGGGGAACGGGTGGCAAGAGAGGCAGTCCAGCGGCCCGCTGGCCAAGGCGGTTCAGGGCAGGGCGGTGAACGGCGGCGATTACCCACGAGCGGTGTGTGCCTCTCAGATCAACCTCGCTTTCTTGCGCAAGGCGATGCGGGACCAAGTGACCACGAGGTCGGTGGAAATCCCCGCATGTGGGGGCTTCATGCTGGCCGAGCGCACGCGCGAACACATGGACTACTTCGACGAGGACAAGGAGGCGGCCTTCTTCAGCACGTTCGAAGAAATGCGTGAGAAGATCCACTACTACCTGCAGCACCCAAAGGCACGCCAAGCAATTGCGCGGGCTGGCCGGCGCCGGTGTCTCGAAAGCGGGTACAGCAACCAGGACCGCATGCGACAGATGCTGGCAGAAGTGGAGAGGGTTCGACAGAAGCTCAGCCGTCAACCCAGTGAGCCTGCGGAGGGCATCGGAGCCGGTCGGCGAAGCGCGGGCGGTTAGCGACGTCATCGTCGGTGTCGAGGACAGCAGCGTGAGAGAGGCGCAACAAGACTACCGTGTGCGATTGCTCCGGCGGCGCGGCGCGCGGGGAACCGAACCGAACCGGACATGGGACGCGGAGAAGTGGCGGTCCTATTTCCGGAAGAACAAGCGCCGTTGGCGCCGCTTCTTGCCGAAGGACCCGGCGGCGCGCATACTCGAAATCGGCTGCGGCGATGGATCGTTCGTCAGGTTCCTCCGCGAGATGGGATATTCTCGCGCCGAGGGACTGGACGTGAACGAGGAGCGCCTCGCCCGGGCGCAAGGGTTCGGGGCTGAAGGCGTTTTCCAGGCCGACGTGCGGACGTACTTCTCTGACCGCGGCATAGCGAACGATCTGGATGTCGTGTTCGCCCTGAACGTGATTGAGCACCTGCGAAAGGATGAGGTGCTCACCCTCCTGACGGACGTGTTCTCGGCCCTCAAGCCCGGGGGCGAGTTCTGGATTCGTACCCCCAACGGCGCAGGGCTGTTCGCGGGCTACACGCGTTACGTCGAGTTCACGCACGAGAACGCGTTCACCACGGCAAGCCTGAGGGAGATACTGGAGTTCGCCGGCTTCGGGGAGATGTGGTTCCGCCCTTGGGGTCCCATTCCTCACGGGGCGGTGAGTCTCGCGCGCTATCTCGGTTGGAAGACCGTGGAACTCGCCCTGAGCACGGTGTCTCTGCTGGAGACGGCTTCGGCCAAAGGCGGGATCTTTACGGCTGACCTTCTTGCCTGTGCGAAGAAACCGCCGCATGGGATCTGACATCAAACTGGCCTTCCTGACCTCGCACCCGACTCAATACGCCTCGTCCGTATTTCGTGAAC
The DNA here is from genome assembly GCA_964505325.1 of uncultured Planctomycetota bacterium. Lineage (GTDB taxonomy): Bacteria > Planctomycetota > PUPC01 > PUPC01 > PUPC01 > CAZDHT01. The sequence continues at coordinate 26,527 of CAZDHT010000012.1, forward strand.
TGGCGAAACAGCCGGGGATTGATCTGACGGTCATTTACTGCTCCGCCCACGGGCTGGAATCGAGAACCGACCCGGGGTTTGGGGTGTCGTTCCGCTGGGACGTCCCGCTGCTCGACGGATACGCCTGCAAGTTCGTGCCGAGTCTGCCCCGCGGAAGTTCGCCACAGCCGCCGTTCCGCCCGTTCAACCCCGGGGTTGTCGCACGGCTGCTGCCGCAGCGGTATGACGCGCTGGTCGTGCACGGCTACGCCTATTTGACCTATTGGCTGGCTTTTCTCGCAGCCAAGCTCCGCCGCACCACCGTTCTGATCAGGGGCGAATCCACCTTGCTGAGGAAACGCACACTCGCGCAGAGGACCATCAAGGGCACGCTGCTCCGCGCGCTGTTCAAGCTCGCCGACGGGTACATCGCCATCGGGACGGAAAGCGCCCGGCATGCCGAATTTTACGGGATGGATCCGCGCCGCGTGCACTTCGCGCCCTACTGCGTAGACAACGACTTTTTCGCCGAGCGGGCCGCCGCGACGCGCCCACGTCGCCGCGAGATACTGACGACACTTGGCTTGGCGCCGCATCAACTCGTCTTCTCCTTTGTGGGCAAGCTGTCCTCCCGCAAAGCGCCGATGCACCTGCTCGAAGCTTTTCGGAGGGCACGGCTGGACGGCACAGCGGCGCTGGTGTTCGTTGGGGACGGAACACAGCGGGGCGAACTTGAAGCCTCGGCGAAGGAGCATCGGGTCGATAACGTTCGGTTCGCCGGGTTCGTGAACCAGACGGAACTGCCCGATTACTATGGGATTACAGATGTCCTTGTGCTGCCGTCCGCTGTCGAGCCGTGGGGGCTCGTTGTGAACGAAGCCATGGCGTCCGGGTGCGCGGTGGTGACATCGGACATCTGCGGCTGTGCCACAGACCTGGTGCGCCGTGGAAAGAACGGTGACGTGTTCCCCGTCGGCGATGTGGATTCACTGGCTTCCGTTCTTCGGAGCTTGGCGGCCGACAGGGAGCGCGTGAGGGAAATGGGGCGGACATCCCGGGAGATCATCGAGGACTGGACCCCGGGGGTCTGTGCTCGGGGAATCGCAGAGGCTGTGTCCGAGGCACGGTGGCGGGGCAGGCGCACATAAGATGCAGGTAACGATGGCCAAAGCGGTCCGGCGGATGACCAATCTGCTGCTCGGACTGGAGCAGGCCACCCTGTTCGCCCAACTGAGATCCGGCTGGCCGGCAGACCCTCGGCGCATTCTGGTCCACCGTGCCGGCAACATCGGCGACACCGTTGTGGCCGTGCCCGCTTTGCTGGCCATCAGGCAATCCTATCCCTCTGCTGAGATCACGTTGTTGACTTCGCCAGGGGCGGACGGTCTGCCTTCCGCAGTGGACGTGCTTGAGGGGACCGGCATCATTGACCGGTACGTCACCTATTACCCGCTTCGGTTACGAAGCCGACGGCAGAGGCTGTCCTTCGCGGCGCAATTGAAAGCGCACGGCTTCGACCTGTTCGTCAGCCTGTCACCGGCCGGCGGAGGGAAACGGATCCGCGCCCTGTTCCGGGACATGCTGTTCGCGAAGGTCGCCGGCTGCCGGAAAGTGGGCGGATTCCGTCTCGCGTCGCTGCCGCAACACTGGGTGCCGTCATATCACGGTAACGGACGGCTCGTGCTGGCCGAGTCTGAGCGCCTGCTGGCGCTGGTGCCGCGGGGGACGGCGCTGTGGAGTCACCTTGATGTCCAGTGGCCCGGCCTGTCCGAAGTGAAGAAGGAAGTCGCCCGTCTGCTCGTCGAGTATGGTCTGGATGGCGAAGCGGGAGCCGTGGTCGTTCACCCGGGCGCCAAGCTGCCTCTGAAACAGTGGATGCCGGAGAGATTTGCGGCTCTGGCCGAGCACATCGCAGGCACATACGGTGTGAAGATTGTGCTGACGGGAGGAAGATCTGACGCGGAAATGTGCGACCGGATTGCTGCGTCCCTTCCCCCGCCGCGGTGCGTGAACCTGGCCGGGAAGACAACGTTGCGAGAGTTCTTGGGCGTTCTTGCTCATGCCAGGGCGGTGGTCTCGAACGACACGGGTGCGATTCATCTTGCCGCTGCGGCCGGCACTCCGAGCGTGGCTATCGTCAGCGGCCGTGATAACCCGGTGAAATGGATGCCCATCAGCAGCAAGCACCTTCGCGTTTGGGCAGAAACGGATTGCAGTCCCTGTTTCAGGGCGGAATGCCCCCACCGGACGTGTCTCACCCAAATCACGGTACCGGACGTGACGGAAGCGTTCGACCAGTGCTGGCAGCGGTTTGTCCTGCCCGAGACGAGGGAACGTAACGCGTGATACGCGCACTGCACGTCATTGCAGCTTTGCGCAACTCATCGGGGCCGACTCAGGGGGTTGTGAATCTGACGGAGGCCCTCGCGGAATTGGGGTGTTCTGTTGACCTCTACCATCTTACCTACAACGGAATGGACCCGGTGCGGCCGGCCTCGTCGCTTGTCCGCTCGCACGGCTTTCCCCGCACCTTTTCCCGCGTGTGGGGATATTCAAGGAGTCTCGGGAAGTCCCTTCGGCGCACCATCGGCGACTTTGACGTCGTGCACATCCACGGCATGTGGCAATATCCCACTTGGGCGGCCTGTCGCGAATGCCGCAGACAGCGGGTCCCGTATGTCATTGCGCCCCACGGAGCGTTCGAGCCCTGGTGCCTGCGACAGAACGCCTGGGCGAAGAGAGTGTATTATCGCCTTGTCGAGCGCGCCGGCCTCACGGCGGCCGCCGCCGTACATGCGGTGTCCGAACAGGAACGGCAGAACCTCGAGCGGCTCGGCGTGGCCGCCCATGTCACGGTCATATCCAACGGGATCGGAAAGGAGTTCTTTTCCGCTCCCATTCCGCGCTCCGCCTTTCGCCGACGCTACGGGCTGGGCGAGCGAACGCCCCTGGTCCTCTTCCTGAGCCGGCTTCATCCGAAGAAGGGCCTGGACGTCCTGACCGAGAGCTTTGCCCAAGTGCTTCGCCGTGTCCCCGAGGCTAAGCTTGTGATTGCCGGGTGGTCCGTGCAAGGTTATGCGAAAGAGGTGGCCGGGATGGCGGAGCGTCATGGGATCGCGCAACACACGATCCTCACCGGCGATCTGCGGGGGCACGAGAGACTGGCCGCCTACCATGCCGCGGACGTCTTCGTGCTGCCGTCCCGGTCGGAGAATTTTGGCATCGTCGTGGCCGAGGCGATGGGGTGCGGTGTCCCCGTCGTTGTCAGCAAAGAGACGCCGTGGCAACACGTTGAAGAGCACAACGCCGGCCGCTGGGTCGCTCTGGACCCGACCGAGTTCGCGCGGCATATCACAGAAATCCTCGAGAACCCTGAGCTCGGGCGACAGATGGGCGAGAACGGCCGCGCGTTGGTTCGAGAGAAGTACACCTGGGATCGAATCGCCAAGAAGACGCTCGCACTCTATGAGAGTATTGCGGCCGGATAGCGGTCTTCAGGCTGAAGCTGCGGTTGCCGCGCGCTCGACACATCCAGAGATCTCTCGGCGGAGTTAGAATGCCGAACCACCAGAGCTTCTACGAGGAGTATTGGCGGGAACGGATGGCGCTCGACCGTAGCCAGGACACCGGGAAATCTCGCAGAATTGATCTGGTCTGCTCGCGTGTGGCCGCGGGGGACACGGTGCTCGACTTCGGGTGCGGGATTGGGGACTTTACTGTCCCCCTGCTGGAAGCCGGCGCTCTCGTCTCCGCGGCTGACGTTTCCGAGCGCGCCGTTGAGATGGCCCGAAAGAGAACTCCTGCCGCAGACTTCGGCGTAGTGGTTCCCGGGCACGATTTGCCGTATGGGGATGAGCAATTTGACTGCGTTGTGGCCATGGAAGTCATCGAGCACGTCCTTGACACCCACGGGCTGTTTCAGGAGTTTCGACGCGTGTTGAAGCCCCAGGGCAGGCTCCTCTTGAGCTGCCCCTATCATGGGCTTGTGAAAAACCTCCTTGTCAGCCTGCTGTGGTTTGAGGAGCATTTCCGGCCCGACCACCCGCATATCCGGTTTTATACCGTGCGTTCCCTCCGATGGCTGCTGCACCAGCACGGGTTCGCTGTTGCAGAGCTCCGACGCCTGGGGCGGATGTGGCCGGTCTACCGCACGGTGTTCGTGGAGGCCCGCAAGGTCGACGTTGGTGAAGGCCCCAGAACGGACCTGACTACCGGGCTTGTCAAGAGGGCCCTTTCGCGCCTGTTTGGCATCATGAATGGAACCGGGGCCGGATCGTCCTCGTCCACGCCCCGCCCAGCGCCTTGAGGATGAAAGTAAACATCATATTGGGACACGCTTTTCCCGTTCCTCCGTCGCACGCGACCGGCGTTGCGCCCGTCGAGACGCAGGCTTGGCGCATTGGGAATCAACTGGCGCAGATGGACCATGACGTGGCGATCTACTCCCGTGACGCGCCCGGCCTTCCGGCCGACGAAGTGCTGCCTAACGGGCTGCGCGTCGTGCGGCTCAAAGGATACGACTGGACCCGGCGCCGGCGTCGAGACCTGGCGAACGCGTTCCGCTACGGGCTTCGACTGGCCACGTCTGTTCGCGATGCCGATGTTCACATGTGCAAGACGTTCTTCTTCCCATTCCTGGCAAAGATGACGCGCCGCCCGCGCGGGCTCATCTGCGTCGGACTCCACAGGGAGCCCAAGCGGCATCTCAACGTCTACTCCCTCCTGCTGAGGTCCGGCAGCAGAAGCCGGCTTCGCTTCAGTGCGGTCAGCGAGTTCGTCAGGCGCGGGGCGGAACGGATGTGCCCGGCGATGAAGGGCCTCATCGAGGTCGTTCTGAACCCGGTGGACATTCGAGGTTTCGCGCCAGGCGAGCAGAAGTGGCCGGAGCCGACCGTGCTGTACGCCGGGCGAATTGTGGAAGAGAAAGGCCTCCGATGTCTCGCGGACGCTTTTACACAGGTAAAGGCCGGGTGCCCGGAGGCGCACTTGAGGATCGTGGGGCCGCTCTCGGCAGGCCAGAACAGCGACGAAGAGCTGGTGGGCGAGTTGATGCGGAAGTTTCGAGCCCACGCTTGGCGAGACGATGTCTCTTTTCCCGGGTTCAAGTCCGGGGCGGAATTGGTCGAGGAATACCAGAAGGCCTGGGTGGTGTGCTATCCCTCATTTGCCGGCGAGGCCTGCCCCAACGTGGTGACGGAAGCCATGGCGTGCGGGACCCCGGTGGTCACGACGTCCTTCGGCCCCTTTCCCGAGCAGTTCGCGGATGGCGCCGAAGGATTCCAGGTGCCGCCGCACGAACCGGGGAGGCTGGCTGACCGCTTGCTGGCCCTGCTCCAGGACAGCGGACTGAGGGAGGGATGCGGCCACGCAGCGCGAAACCGTGCCTGCCAGTTCGGACTGGAGCGCATCGTGGGGGATTACCTGCACGCCTTTCGGAAGTTCTTGCTGACGTGACGCGCATACTGGAATCGTCCGTAGAGTCCAACGGTATGGCCGGCTGCCTGGCGACGGACATGCGCAGAATCCGCACGCTCGATCAGGTATTCGTGACCCGGATAGCGAGGGAGTCGGCAGACACGGATTTTCACAGGCTCCTGGAAACGGTCGCCCCTGAGCGTGCCGCCGCGTGCAGGCACATGGTGATAAAGATCAACCTGTGCGACTATCGGCTGGCTGAGACGGGAGCGACGACAGATCCGGCGCTGCTCGCGGCCCTCGTCCGGCAACTCCGCAAGCTCAATCCCGCCGTCCGTATCACCGTGCTGGAGAACGACGCCAGCTCGGTGGAAGCGGACAGCCTGTTCAGCCTGCTCGGCTTTCGGGAGGTGGCCCGCGCCCTGGATATCGAACTCCATAACGCATCACGCCACCCGTGGGTCAAGCGAGACCTGCCACGCGGCATCGTGTTCCGCCAACTGGAAATTCCCGCCGTCGCGGAAGAGGCGGACTTCTTCATCAACTTCGCCAAGCTCAAGACGAACGCCATCAGCAAGACGACAGGCTGCCTGAAGAACCTGTTCGCGCTCCTTCGGCCCAAGCGGAAATCCGTCTACCACGGCGCCCTGGCCGAGTGCATCGCGGACGTCAACATGGCCGTCCGTTCGGACCTGTGCATCGTTGACGGGCTGATTGGGATGGGCGGGCTGGGCGGCCCTGCGTTCGGGGTGCCTCACAAGCGGGGCCTCTTGCTCGGCGGCGTCAATCCGGTCTCCACCGACGCCTGCGGCGCCCGGATCATGGGCTTTCGCCCGCGGTCTGTCGAACACCTCCGGGTATCAGCGCGCCGCCGGCTGGGCACGCTTCGCTATAGCCTGGCGACAGACATCCCGGGCTTCCGCTACAAGGATCACAAGTTCGAGTTCAGCCGGTGGCAGTATCTCCTGCGATGCCTGTTGCGGGGCTCGGCGGGGATCGAATAGCGGTGCGGGAGGGCGATGTGAAGAAACACCGTATTCTGATCGTCGGCTGCGGCGCGGTTGCACGTCACGGTCACGCGCCCGCGCTGTCCCGGAACCGCGGCGTCGAAATCGCGGGGCTCTGCGACCCGTCGGAGGAGGCGAGGGCCTTGGTCGCTGACAGGCATCATCTGAACGCGCCCACCTTCGCGTCTCTGGAAGAATGACTGGCCGCGGTACGGCCCGATTCTGTCGACATTTGCACGCCAGGCCCGACACACGATGCGCTTGTTCGCCAGGCAATCCTGGCCGGCGCCAATGTCCTGGTCGAAAAGCCCCCGGCTTCCAGTGTCGTGGTCGCCAGGGAGCTGGCCGCGCTCGCCGACGCGCACGGCGTCAAGCTGGGAACGGTCCTGAACTATCGGTATCGGGACGTTCTGATGCGCCTGCGGGCGGCCGTCGACAGCGGCCGGCTGGGACGGATAAAGAAGGTGCATATCGTTCATCACGGCTGCCTGGTGTACAGCGACGCTCCCTGGCTCTGGAACGAAGCGGAGAGCAAGTACCTGTTTCGAGAGTTCGGGATCCATTACCTGGACACGCTCGTGGATCTGTGCGGCCCTTACCAGAGGATCCTCTGGGTGCATCCGATTCGGCAAGACAGCATCAATGTCACCACCGACGTGCAGGTGGGGATCGAGTTTGGCGACGGCGCCATCGGCCTGCTGGACATGGTGGCGGATTCAACTCGCGGGTCGTCGTACTTCACCCACATTCACGTGTACGGAACGGCGACCGACGCCTTTGTCCGGTTCTTCCCCCCCTGCATCAGATTCGCCGCCGGCCTCCACAACCCGATCGACATCCTGGCCTCGGAAGTCAAATCGTTCGCCCGTCTTGCCGCGCTGCTCGTGACCCGCAAGTACAAGGCGTACAGGAATCTGCCGCACAGACGGACGCTCGACATGTTCTGCAACTGGGTGGTCGCCGGCACACCCTACCCCTTCGAGCTGAAGCGGGTCATACCCACGTTGGAGCTGCTCGAAGCCGTCGAAGCGCGCATTCCCGCGTATTGCGGTGAACCCGTGATGGTGTGAGACAATGGCCGTTCCCCTGACCGTTATTGTGCCCACGTTCAACGAAGAGCGGAACGTGACCCGCGCCCTCGAGTCCGTCGCGGGGTGGGCCGCGCGGGTGTGCGTGGTGGATTCGTTCAGCACGGACCGAACGTTGGAACTGTGCGAGTCCTTCGGTGACGTGTGCATCGCCAGGCACGAATTTGAAGACTACGGCAAACAGTGGAACTGGGCGCTGGACAACCTGCCCATCGAGACCGAATGGGTGATGAAGTTGGACGCGGACGAGGCGGTCACACCCGAATTGCGAGCAGAGATCGAGGCCGCGCTGCGCACGGCCGCGCCGGACGTGGCGGCCTTCGCGGTATGGCGAAAAGTCATCGTCATGGGAAAGTGGCTCCGGCATACCGTGGGGAAATGCTACGACGTGCGAATATGGCGTCACCGCCAGGCGCGGTTCGAGGAGCGCTCGGTGAACGAACACCTTGTCGTGGACGGAGCGATTCGCCGGCTCAAGGCTCCGTTGCTGCACGAAGACCGCAAAGGCATCAGCGCGTGGGTCTGGCGGCACAACCGCTATTCCACGCTGGAGGCCCGCGAGTATTTCCGTTCCGCGAACGGCAAGGGCCCCAGCCCCTCGGGGAAGGGCGTCACGTTCCGCCGATTCATGAAGCAGCGCGTGTGGCCCTGGGTGCCGTTCAAGCCGCTCGCGCATTTCCTCCATCTCTACGTCCTCAGGCTGGGTTTCCTGGACGGCCGAGCAGGCTTCGCCTACGCCCAGCTCAGGTACTTCTACTACTACCTGATCGACCTGAAAAAGAGAGAGCACCGACGCGCCGAACGAATGCCCGCCCAGGAACCGGTGCGCCGCCGCCAGCCTGATGACCTTTCCCGCAACACGGCAGCCTCGCAGGAGCCCGTCACATGGAGCAACTTGTCCAAGAGTTGAAGCACGGCGAGACGCGGGCCGTTGAGGTGCCCCGCCCCGTAGTGCGGCCCCATCATCTGCTCATCCGCACGCGCGCCAGTCTGCTCTCTGCGGGCACGGAACGAATGCTGACGGAGTTCGGCAGGGCGAGCCTGATCCAAAAGGCCCGCCAGCAGCCGGACAAAGTGCGCCAAGTGCTTGAGAAGGTGCGGACCGACGGCCTGGTGGAAACGGTCCGTGCTGTGAAGAACAAACTCGAGACGCCGATACCGTTGGGCTACTGTAACGCGGGTGTGGTCCTGGAAGTTGGCGAGGGGGTCCGCGGGTTTCGGGTCGGTGATCCCGTCGTTTCCAACGGGCCTCACGCGGAAGTGGTGTGCGTCGCGGCCAGCCTGTGCGCGAGGATTCCAAATCCGGTCTTCGAGTTGGCCCCGAACGAACAGATGGCGTTCGAGCGGGCCGCGTTCACGGTCATTGGGGCCGTCGCCCTGCAAGGCGTTCGCCTGGCTCAGCCCGCCCTGGGCGAGACGTTCGCCGTAATCGGCCTCGGCTTGGTAGGACAGTTGGCGGTCCAGATCCTTCGCGCCAATGGTTGCCGTGTGCTGGGGATGGATCTCCGCTCTGAGCGGGTCGCTCTCGCCGAGCGGGCCGGTGCAACGGGTGTCGAGCTGTCAAGCAGCCAGGACCCGTTGGCGGCGGCCAATGAGTTGACCCGCGGGCGAGGGATGGACGGTGTACTAATCACTGCCGCGACCAGCAGCAGCGAGCCCGTCCACCAAGCCGCGCAGATGTGTCGCCAGAGAGGGCGTGTGGTCCTGGTTGGCGTCACGGGCCTCCGGCTCTCGCGCAGCGACTTCTATCGGAAGGAACTCTCGTTCCAAGTCTCGTGCTCATACGGCCCCGGCAGGTACGATCCCGGCTACGAACGGAAGGGCCGCGACTACCCCTACGGCCTCGTACGCTGGACGGCGCAGCGGAACTTCGAAGCCGTGCTGGAGCTTATGGCCGAGGGAAAGCTCGACGTCGAAGCGTTGATCACCAGACGGGTGCCTTTGGGGCGGGGCCCCGTGGTGTACAAGGGTTTGGCGAAGGGCGACGGCGGCATGGGCGTCGTGTTCACGTATCCCGCCGCCGAGGCCGCGGCCCGCTCCGTCCGACTGCGAGCGTCGCCGCGTCAGGTACGCCCGACCGCGCCCGTGGTCGGCGTGATCGGAGCCGGCGCCTTTGCCACCCGGACCGTGCTCCCGCTGCTGCGGCGGCTCGGGCCCCGCCGAAAACTCATCGCGACGCCCGGCGGCACGCGCGCCGCATTGGCCGGCCGGACGTTCGGGTTTGAGGAGGCCACCGCCGAGGTCGACCGCGTCTTTGAGGATGACGAGGTAGACACGGTGTTCATCCTGACCCCGCATGACAGTCACGCCGACTTGGCCTGTCGCGGGCTCGAAGCGGGCAAGAACGTGTTCGTGGAGAAGCCGCTCGCCGTCACGCCGGAGCAGCTCGAGCGAATTGAGTTCACGTACGAGTCGGCCGCGACGCAGGACGGAGGCCGACCGATCCTGCATGTGGGATTCAACCGTCGGTTTTCGCCCTATGTGAGGAAGATGAGAGAGCTCCTGCAGCCGGGCTCCGGCCCTATGGCGCTGGTGATGACCGTGAACGCCGGAACGGTAGACGAAGGGCACTGGGTGGACGACCCCGAAATCAGCGGCGGACGCATCATCGGCGAGGCGTGCCACTTCGTGGACCTGCTCCGGTTTCTCGTAGCGGCGCCCATCGTCGATGTGCAGTCGGCCCTGCTGAGGGCCGGAGCCGAAGACCGGCGGCCCCCAGACACTGGGACCATCGCCCTGTCTTTCGCAGACGGATCCATCGGAACAGTTCACTACCTGGCCAATGGTCATCGCAGGTTCCCAAAGGAGAGGCTGGAGGTGTTCGCCGGCGGCAGGGTCTTGGCGCTGGACAACTTTCGCAGGTTGAGGGGCTATGGGTGGCCGCGCTTCCGCGGCATGAGGTCCCGGTGGAAGCAGAACAAGGGGCACGCCCTGGAGGTCAAGCAATTCCTCCGCCGGGTTGAGGACGGCGGGCCCGCCCCCATTCCCTTCGACGAGTTGGTGGAAGTGACCACGGCCTGCTTTCGCGCCGCGGGGCTAGAGTGACCTCTTCCACGCGGGCGCAGGAGACGTGTCCCATCAGCCAAACGTTCCCCGTCTGCCCAATATGCTCGTCAGGGGTTAAGGAATGGAGGGACTGCGCCACGCGGTACGGCGAGTTCCACATTGCCCGATGCACGGAGTGCGGCTTCGCCTTCGTGAATCCGAGGCCCTCCTACGAATGGCTTGTGAGGTACTACTCGGAGCGCGGACACGGCCACAATGGCGCTCGCGCTTCTGTTCCCTCGGCCGCTGAAGCATACCGGCGCGTTCTGGAGCGCGAGCAGCGGTCGCCGAATTCAACCGTTGACGCGGCGAGGATGATCGCGACCATTCGCACGCTCAGCGGGAACGGACATTATGCCGCGGGGCCGCGCCTGCTGGACGTAGGCTGCGGCTACGGCTTCTTCAGCAGGGAAGCTCTGTGGAGCGGCTTCGACGTCACCTCGTTGGAGGTCGCCTCGCTGGAAAGGCAGGTGGCCGCCCGCATTATTGGCAAGGAGCCCATCGCTTCATCCTTCGAAGACTACCGCACCACGGCGGGCGGCTTCGACGTGGTCCTCATGTCCCAGGTCCTGGAGCATGCGTGGGACGTCAATCAATGGATCGAAGAGGCGCGGCACAGCTTGACCGACGGCGGGATTCTCGCCATCGCCGTGCCGAACTTCGGGAGTGTGTTCAGGATTGTGCTGGGCCGACGCGACCCGTATGTGGCGCCGCCGTCTCATTTGAACTTCTTCACCCTCGGGTCTCTCCGGGCCCTTCTGGAGAAGCACGGGTTCCGGGTCAGGCAGGCGCAATGGGTCACGCGAATCCCCCCGAGCGCGGTGACCAAACGCCTGCCTTCGGTGAGGCGAGCGCAGTTCCTGCTCGGGCTAATTCTGCGCTGTGGGGGCTGGGTCGCAGACCGCGCGCGCCTGGGAATGATGGTCAGCGTCTACGGCGAACGGACCTGAGTCGGGTGAGGCGGAGTCCGATAGGCGGCCGATGAGAGTCGTTTTTCTCAGCCACTACTTCCCCCCCGAGGTCAATGCCCCGGCTGTTCGAACATACGAACATTGCCGAGAGTGGGCCCGGGCCGGGCACGACATCCACGTGGTGACCTGTGTGCCGAGCCACCCGCAGGGCCAGGTGTACCCCGGCTACCGCCGGCAACTCGGCGTGCAGCACGAACAGATGGACGGCATTCATGTCCACCGGGTGTGGACCTTCATCACACCGAACAAGGGGCGGCTCAGGCGGACCGTGGGGTACGTGAGTTACATGCTGTCGGCCGTGTGGGCCGCGCTGAGACTGCCCCGGCCGGACGTCATCATCGCCACGTCGCCCCAGTTCTTCTGCGCCGGCGCAGGCCTCTTCGCCTCCAGACTGCTGCGGCGGCCTTGGGTGTTTGAGCTGCGCGATATCTGGCCCGCATCCATCGCTGCCGTCGGGGCGGCTCGGAACAAGACCCTAATGGCGCTGCTCGAAAAGATGGAGCTGGCCCTCTACCGGGATGCAGATGCGGTGGTCGCCCTCACGGAAGCGTTCCGGCGCAACCTGATCGACCGAGGGATACCCAGCGCCAAGATCCACGTCATCACGAACGGGATTGCCCCGGACTTCCGGCGCGCCGTAGGCAGGGCCGCGGCGCGGAAGCAACTGGGACTCGACGGCAAGTTCATCGTCTCATACGTCGGGACCCACGGGATGGCGCACCACCTGGAGACGCTGCTCGCGACTGCCGACCTGCTGAGAGGGGAGCCGGACATACAGTTCCTCACTGTTGGCGACGGCGCGGCCCGGGAAAAGCTGCTGCGCCTCAAGCGAGAGACGGGTCTGGACAACGTACGTATGATTCCTCAGGTGTCCAGACCACAGGCCAAACGGTATCTCGAGGCCAGCGACGTGTCCGCCGTCCTTCTCCGCAAGGCCGAGGTCTTCAAGACGGTGATCCCGTCGAAGCTGCTGGAGGCAATGGCCGTGGGGAATCCGCTGGTTCTCGGAGTGGAAGGCGAAGCCAGACGCATCGTGGAAGAGGCCGGAGCAGGGATTTGCGTGGAGCCTGAGAGCGCGCCGCAGTTGGCCGACGCGGTGCTGCGCCTGAGGAGCGATCCGGAGCTCCGGGCTCTCCTGGGCCACAACGGCACCGTTGCCGTCAGGCGGAACTTCCGCCGCACCGCGCTGGCGCGGAAGATGTGGGAAGTTATCCAAACCATTTCGCCGGGGGCTTGGTGACCCGATGAAGGTCCTGCACGTCGTCGGGGCACGTCCGAATTTCATGAAGGCGGCGCCCGTCCTCGCCGCCTTGGAGAGGCGGAAGGTCGAGCAGGTGCTCGTCCACTCCGGGCAGCATTATGACGATGACATGAGCAAGGTGTTCTTTGAGGAGCTCGGTCTTCCCGAGCCCAACGCCAATCTCGGGGTAGGCCCGGGCACCCATGCGTTCCAGACAGCCGAAGTGATGAAGCGGCTCGAGCCGGTTCTGGAGGCGGAACGGCCCCGCCTCGTGCTCGTCTACGGCGACGTGAATTCCACCGTTGCCGCGGCGCTGGTCGCCTGCAAGCTTCAGATACCCGTGGGACACGTCGAAGCGGGATTGCGGAGCTTCGACCGCACCATGCCGGAGGAGATCAACCGCGTACTCACCGATCAAATCTCAGAGCTGCTCTTCGTTCACTGTTCAGTGGCAAGGAGTAATCTGGTAAAGGAAGGCGTAGAAGAGAACAAGCTCCATCTCGTCGGTAACGTGATGATCGATACGCTGGTCCGCATACTTCCGATGGCGCGGGGTCGTCCGGTCCTCGAGGAGCTCGGCCTGACGCAGACCGCCTACGGCCTCGTCACGCTGCATCGGCCGTCCAACGTGGACGACGCTCGCCGGTTGCGGCGTGTTGCTCGCGTCCTGAAACGGATCGCCGACGAGCTGCCATTGGTCTTCCCCGTTCACCCAAGGACAAGGGCGCGGCTGAGAGAGGCCGGCATCGAGATGGACGATCGACGGCTGCGCCTGCTCGGACCGACCGGGTACTATGACTTCCTCTGTCTCGAGGCGAACGCCCGCGCAGTGATCACGGACTCCGGGGGGGTGCAGGAGGAAACCACCTACCTGGGGGTCCCGTGCTTCACTTTGCGCAGGAACACGGAGCGGCCGATCACGATGACCCACGGCACCAATCGGCTTGTCGGAGATAGCATCGAGGATCTGCCGGGGGAGGTACTGGATGCATCCCGCAACGGAGGAGAGGAGCATCGTATCCCCCCCTATTGGGACGGCAAGGCGGCGGACAGAATCGCGGATGTGGTGGTCCAGCAATATGGCTGAGCACGCATGGCGGGGCGAAGTCGGCAGGCTCATCAGGACCGTCTCGCACCTGAGGTCGGGCCAGGTCGTCTGGCGGCTGAGGGGGGCCGTTCGCCGGCGCGTCTGGCATCGCTATCCACACGCCCTGTGCCAGAGCCTCGGCCGTCGCGCACGGAGCTTGCTGCCCGTGCTGTGGGACTCGCCGGCGCTGGGGCAGTTCGCGACGTTCCGGCGCGAGCGGGCCGGGCTGAGGCTGTCGCAGGCCGAGGGCGTTCTCGACAATCGCTTCGTTCTCGTGAATCGCACGTTCGAGTTCGGAGAGCGGTTGAACTGGCACCGCGAGGACATAAGGCGTGAAACGCCGCTTGCCGGCTTCGAGCTGCACTATCAGAGCCACCTGGAAGACCTCGCCCTCGCATGGGAACGCACGAGGGACAGAAGGTACGTGGCCAAGTGGCAGGAGTTGATTCGCTCGTGGATCCGGGGCAACCCTCCCCAAGGCGCCGATTTCGCCAGATTCTCGTGGAGCCCCTACGTGATCGCCGAGCGGGTCAGGAACTGGCTCTCCTCCGGATTCTGGATGCGGGCCGCGTTGACGGCCGAATTGCGGAAGACCGTCGACGAGAGTCTGGCTCAGCAGATTGCCTTCCTGGCCAATAACCTCGAATCCTACCTGCAGGCGAACCATCTTCTCCAGAACCTTTGTGCGCTGGCCGTCGGGACCTGCTTTCTCGGTGGAGATGGAACTGAAGCCATGAGGCGGCGTGTGCTCTCGCGTCTGGCCCGCGTCGCCGAAGCGCAAGTCCTGGCGGACGGGATGCACGAGGAACGGAGTTTCTCCTATCACATCAAGGCGCTCGCGGATCTCCTGGAGGTGCTGATCTGCACGCCGGGAGAAGAGGGTACGGGGGGCCTCCGAGACTGCGCGGGCCGCATGGCGGCAGTGGTCGCGTCAACT
>CAZDHT010000013.1:0-40914 GCA_964505325.1 uncultured Planctomycetota bacterium
CCGTTCCTTCGGAACGGCTTTCGAGTTTGCCCTGCAAACTCCCACGGCAGGTTTCCTGCCGCCCGTTCCTTCGGAACGGCTTTCGAGTTTGCCCTGCAAACTCCCACGGCAGCTTCGCTGCCGGCCTGTCACCGCTTTTCGCAGCAACTCAGCGCCCCTCCCACACTTGTGGGCACAGATGAGGCCCTGGAGGCCGGGACAATGCGTGTGTTCCCACTTCACAGCATGCGCCGCCGCAAGCAAATCCCACGTGACCCGGCGGTAATTGCCCGACTTCAGAATATCAAGTCTGCCCGCCTGTTCCCCCTCAGGCTCCGATGGTTGTATCTGCCGGGTGCTCGGCGGGGCGGCGGGTCACTTGCGCCGGAGCGGCTTGTCGTGCTTCACCGTCCAGATCTCGACCTTCTTGACCAGGTCGTCCGCGTCTTCCCGGGAGGAACAGCGGACGCTCATCAGCAGGCCGCGCGGCGAGGCGACCTCGAGGATGGGCTCCACGTCCTCCGGCGCCGCCTCCACCTGCACCGGCTTGCCCAGGTCCTGCATCCGCTTGATCAGTCCGGCCCACTTCCGCATCGGGCCGTGCCCTTCGCCAGGGATCCAGTTCAGCGCGCGGATGCCTTTCACCGCGGCCACGCTGGGGACGTGGCGGATGGCGCCCGGGCCGTCCACGTGATAGATTGCGTGGTCGAGGTGCGCCGCCTGCCGCTCGAGCACCGGCACGATGTGGCGGTCGAACATCGCCTCCGACAGCATGCACGAAAAGTCGCTCTGCATGGTGTACGACTTGCCGGGCGAGTAGATGCCGAACGTGCCGGCCGAGCCCGGCTGCCCGGCGGCGCGCAGGATGCCGTACAGGTCGTCGAGGTAGCGGCGCCACAACTCGAGCATCGTCCGCATCGTCGCGTCGACCTCGTCGGGGGCGTCGAGGAAGTCGGTCAGCGCGTTCTGGGTGCCGCGCAGGGCGGCGATGTCATCCCCGGGGTGGCACAGGTCGGTCAGACCGACCCAGAAGCGGTCGCGCCCGGCCTCCGCCGCGGCCCGCGTCAGCTCCTGCATCAGCCGCCACCAGCGGTTGTCGCGAGCGTACCGGAGTGCGGGCGCCGCGTCCCAGCTCTCGATCATCGGGTGCAGCCAGCACGTCCGGGTCCCGTGGTAGCTGAGGTCGCAGCCGACGAACGCCGCTTGGCACACCGGGCCGAGGAAGGGCATGTAGTACGGGAAGTTATCGCCCGCGTAGTACGTCGCGGCGAACTCCTGCTCCGCCAGGTCCAGCGAGTAGCCCGGATCGGTCCAGTAGCGACCGAGCTCGAGGTCGGCCGGCATCGCGAAGGGTGGAACACCATCCCGCGGCGCGGAGATCATGATCGTCATCCGATCGACCAGCTCGCCCTCCCACCACGCGAGGTGCCGCTGCTTGATCGTGTCCCAGTCGTCGACGTACAGCACGCGCTCTCTCCTGGCGAGCGGGCACAAATTCTAAATCACCGCGCACGAAGGCGCAACACCGCCGGGCAAAAGCAACTGTGCCGCACATCGCGCGCTGATCGGTGAGCCGCGGTGCGTTGGGTATCAGGCGCATGTCACGCCGCGAGTGGCGGAATCCTTCACTATTGACGGTCATGTATCAAAAGGAATCCCGGGGCATACGACAGAGATGCTTCGCTTCGCTCAGCATGACATAAGCTGAGATTCTGCTGTGGGTCCTGTCATTCTGAGCGTCAGCGAAGAACCTCCTCGATAGGCGTCCGGCTTCCATTATCAACATGAAGCTCAATAGAGCCCAATCGGTCTAGCGGAAGATCAACGCAGTGGGCGTGAGGGCGTGTGCGTGCGGGGCAGGGGTGTTGAGCCTTGGCCATTCGAGTTTGGAGCTTGTTTCGGATTTCGTGCTTGCCACTTGGCATTTGGCTGCGGGCGGAGGCAGGGGACTTGACAACTGCGTTCCGCTGTCCTAGAATTCTAGTATGCTAGTATTCCGGTATTCTAGAATTCTAGGATAGTGTAACGGGGCCGTTGACCGCCCGACGCTCAGAAATGGAGGATCAGCCGTGACGGAGAATGAGTTCCGCGGCGCCCGGTTGCTGGCCGCTCTCTCGAACGTGATCCGATTCCGGATCGTTCTCCTCCTTGACAAGCGCCGCCTGACCCCGCGACAGCTCGCGGCAAGACTGCGGCGTACCGTCCCTCGCATCTCCCATCACCTGGCGGTCCTGCGCGCGGCGGACGTGGTGCGGTTCAAGGTCGCCGACGGTGAGCATTTCTACTGGCTCAAGGAACCCGAAGCCGCGAGACTGTGCCAACGCGCCGTCGAGATCGGGAAGCGGATGCGAGCCGTCTCGTCCTGAATGGCCCGCTGCTCGCACAGGCTCGCAATGGCGCTGCTCTACCCGATGAACTTCTGGGCGGACCTCCTGCTGCCCCCACAACGAATCCGAAAGCCGTCGCTGACCACGATGCTGAGAAGCCAGTCCGCACAGAGCAAGCGGGACGTGTTGTCATCCGTCTGGCTCCAGAACACGTCCATGCCGGGATGAGAATGTGCCCAGCATCGGATCTTCGTGGCGTCCTCGGAACGACCGTCGGACATTAGCCGCTCCACCAGCTCACCGACTGCGGATGGTTCCAGTTCTGTGTGGCTGTATGCTCCGCTCTGTTCGACGAGATGGAACTCCCGGACGGTGAAAAGCGACTTCTCTCGCTCGACGATGCCGAGCAGTGACACCTCCAGGTCGGTCGCATAGGCATAGGCGAAGAGCTGGGAGAACGCCTTGGTGCTCAGCATCACGCCCATCCCGTTCGGCAGGGTGAACTCCATCTGCTTCTGCGGACCGAGGCAGAGGCCCGGCAGATCCGGGTCACGGAATTGTCGGGGCTCCTTCTCGATTTGTAGCGTGGTTTCATCTTCGGACACAGTTGGCTCTCCTTGAATAGGTGGACATGGAAACGGGGCGACATTATCTTCTTGTTGACAGGGCGGTGCCGCCGAAGCAAAATGCCTGCAACTTGAGGAAGCGGGCGTAAAGGAGTGTGACATGAATCGGACAGAACGAAAGAGAAGAAGGAATCAGCACTCAACCATAACCGTTCTGGCGGGCCTTGAATCGTTGATGGTTGTTCGAGTGGTCCGACATGCTCTGCTGGCGTGCGTGACAGCTGTCGTGCTAAGCGGGTGTTCCGATCCTCTTGAGGTCGCCATAAAGGCCACTGACCCGTTAGAAGGCAAGGCCGCGGTCAAGAAACTCACGGACCAAACCGAACTAGCCAAGGTCGCCGTGAGGGCCCGTAATTACAGTGTGCGTGAAGCCGCCGCGAAAAAGGTGACCAGCCAGGCCGCATTGGCGAAGGTGGCCATAGAAGCCCGCGATCGGGATCTACGCGATGCCGCCGTAGAGAAATTGTCTGATCAGACCGTGTTGGCGAAGGTCGCCGTGGAAGCTTGTGATTGGCGGGTTTGCGATATTGTCACAGACAGGCTGCTTGACCAGGCGGCGTTGGCGAAGGTCGCCGTGGAAGCTCGCGATCGGAGCGTCCGCGACGCTGCAGTGATGGGGCTAACCGATCAGGCCCTACTGGCGAAGGTCGCCGTGGAGGCCCCTGATAGGGATGTTTGCGACGCCGCCGTGGACAAACTGACCGATCAAGCTTTGCTGGCGGAGGTCGCCCAAGGAGAAAGCGACCGAAGTGTCCGTGTAGTTGCAGTGGCAAAATTGACCGATCAGATTCTGCTGGCGGAGATCGCCTGGAGGGGTCAAGATTGGCGTCTCCGTGCAGCTGCTCTGCCGGGCCTGACTGACAAAGCCGTGTTAGTCGAGGTGGCTGCACAGGAGTCGGATTGGCGTGTCCGTGAAGTTGCTGTAAAGAATCTGACAGACCAAGCTGCATTGGCCAAGATCGCCGTGTGCGATCCGGATCGGCGTGTTCGTGAAATCGCTGTAAACAAACTGACAGACCAAACTGCGTTGGCCAAGGTTGCCGCGGAAGCCCCTGATCGGGATTTCCGGGAAGATGCCGTTCTCAAGCTGACCGACAGAGAGCTGTTGGCGAAAGTGGCCGCCACAGCGGAGGATACGTTGATAGTCGCGATTGCCACCGACGGTAGAATCGCTCGGGCCTTTGACGTGATCCCAGAAAACCACCGGGAACGCCTTACGCGAGCCGTTCTCCCGGCTCTGCGTGTGTTGGCCAGACCGGAAGTGGTCAATGAGGTGGGCAAGATAGTCTCGATGAAAACCACTTGGTCGGCCACATCTGCCAAGTACGTTCCCGTCGACCATGGTGGGTTCCCGGGACTCTCAGAGACGGCCGATGGGGAGTCTTTCAGCTGCCGGATTGAATTGGCGAAGATGTCCAGCCCTTTGTACAAGAACTGGGCGACGCCGTTTCCGTTCCGCAAGACGGCGTCAATCCCCGCAGGAGAACAGCTCCCCCGAAGACTCCTTCTCGCTGCCGAGCTCGGCTTCAAGCCGGCTCGAGTCGATGCGGCGGATCTTCTTGGCCCTGTGTTCGATCGGCTGCCATCCACGGTGCTGGCGAAGATCGCCCAAGAAGATCGCGACGGGGATATCGGCCGGGCGGCTCAATTGAGGCTAGACCAACTCCGCAATGCCGTCAAGGAATAGGGGTTTTCTTGCTGTCAGGACTGTCCTTGGCGAGTTCCTAAACCAGTATTACTGGGTGACGCAATACCGTGTGCCGCGTATAGCCGTGTTCCCTCAAGGCATTGCCCGGTGCTGGCCCAGTGTTCACATCGGAGCAATGATCAGGCAGCATCTGTGCATGATGGGACGTGAGGTGGGCGTGCAGGGGTGAACACGCCCACCCGAGAGAAGGAAGGGGCTAACGGCCGGAGGAAGGAGCGGGGACGTCACGGGCCTCGAGCTGGAGCTTCTTCTCCTGGTACTGACACTCGTCGCAGTCTGACCGGTCACACCCGTGGCAGGGGTTGTTTGTCTGCCATTTGTCGTTGTATTCGCACTCCAAGAAGCAGTGCTCTTCACTCTCTTCGCAGTCGTCGCAAGGCGAGCAGTACTGGAAGCCCGGCACGTTGTACGAGCATTCGCGGTAGCAGTGATCGGTCCGGTGTTCGTCGCAATCCGAGCAGCAGTACATCCCGTCGTTGTTGGAACACTCCAGTATGCAGTAGGGACTGTGGTAATCGCTGCAATCCTCACAGGGATTCTCGTCGGGATCGTTGTAGTCCAGGTCGAACTTCGCGATCCGGACGAACGGACCGTCGTGGTTGTAGCTGGCAAGAAACTCGTATAGTAGTTCCAGTGCCTCAGCAACACGCATCCTGCCGATCGCCTTTGCCAGGTCCGGTCCGATGTTCCCCCAGCACGGCCGCCCGTTGCTGTCGACGTGAGGGTGCGGGTATCCGTCTGCTTCCGTACCGTCCGCGGAAAAGATGCTGACCTTGCCCGTGGCATCGATGTTGATCTCGTACCTGCCCAATTCGAAGAGTCAGTCGTTGTGCTCGATCAGGATGTTTGACGTCCGAGCGAACAGGCTTCCATCCTCGGACGGTGTGATCTCCTCGTACTGTCCGGCTGAGATCAAGGCAAGAATGGACTCCGCTTGCTGAGCCACGATGGGGTCGGTCTTCTTCTCGATCTGCTCCTGGAGCATTTGGAGTTCCTGCTGGGCCAGGCCCGCAAGGCTGCCCCCCACGCCTGTCGTGTACCCCGCTCGACCAACCCGCGCGTTCCGCAAGGTAATCCGCAGCTATCAGAAGTTGAGCGACGGTGGACTGGACAGCGGGAACCGCCGGGCGGTATACTGCCGACGGAAACGCCGGAGGCAAAGCGCCAGGTGATACGCCACGTCGAACAGGACGATCTGGACGCGGTCGTCCAGGTGAACCGCCAGAGCTCGGAATGGGTCGGCGACAGGGACCGGGCGTTCTTCGAGAGGTACCTGAACCTCCCCTGCTTCTACGCCATCGAGGAGCACGACGCCGTCCGCGCCTTCGTCCTCGCAATGCACCACGACATCGAGCACGAGAGCGACAACTTCCGCTGGTACCGGGAGCGCTTCGCCTCCTTCTGTTACGTCGATCGGATTGTCATCGACAAGGACCACCGCCGGCAGGGCCGCGGCCGCCGCCTCTACGACCACCTGATCGAGCACAAGGGCCCGGTGCCGCTGGTCTGTGAGGTCTCGGTTGACCCGGCGAACACCGAGTCCATTCACTTCCACGACGCGCTCGGCTTCAAGGAGGTCGGCGTGTTCGCCTCGGGCGGGAAGACGTGCCGCATGTACCTCTTGCCGGCCGCAGAAGGGAGCTGACCGTGTCCACGCAGCCCACCACGCGACCGTTCGATTTCGACTGGTTCAGGACGTTCCTGCTCGACGACCTGCTGCCGCACTGGCTCGAAGCAGCGGTGACCGAAGAGGGGCTCTTCCAGACGCAGCTCGACCGGCAATGGCGCCGCGTCGGCGAGCCCGTCGGCACCGCCGTCTCGCAGACGCGCCTGCTCTACAACTTCGCGATGGGCTATGACCTGACCGGCGACGACGCATATCTCCGCGCGACCGAGTCGGGCGCCCGGTTCCTCATCGAAAAGTTCAGAGACCCGGAACACGGCGGCTGGTTCCATTCAGTCGGCCCTGGGGGCGCGGTGGTCGACGACCACAAGGATGCCTACGATCTTGCGTTCATCATCTTCGGCCTCTCGCACGCGTTCCGTGTCACAAAGGCGGAGACATTCAGAGCGGGCATGTCGGAAGCTTGGGACGTTCTCAACTCGCGGTTTCGAGACGAGCATGGCGGCATCATGCGGCGCCTGACCCGAGACTTCCAGCCGAAGGAGGAGCGGCGGACACAGAACCCGACGATGCACCTGTTCGAGGCGCTGCTCGCCGCCGGCGAGGTCGAGCCGGCCATGCTTGACGAGGCGCTGACCCTCGGCAAGTTCGTCCTCAACCGCCTCGTCCGCTGGGACGGCCAGCCGTGCCTGCCCGAGCTCTTTGACCTCGACTGGCGGCCGCTGCCCGAGGAGCAGGGCGGCTACGTCTGCCTCGGCCATCAGTTCGAGTGGGCGTGGCTCCTCTCGCACGCGGTCGAGAAGGGCCTGCCAAGCTGGTGGATCGCGCCGGCGACCGATCTCCTCCAGTTCGGCCTGCGCGTCGCGTTGGACGACGACGGCGGCGTGATGGCCAGCTCCACGCCCGAGGGCAAGGTGCTCTCTGCCACCAAGGGCTGGTGGGAACAATGCGAGTCGAACCGGGCGCTGATGCACCACGCCGTCCTGCGTGGCCGCGCCGACCTTTGGGAACCCGCGCGCCGGGCGGCGGCGTTCGTCAGGGATCACTACGTCGACGCCGAATACGGCGGGTGGTATTCGAGCATCGCGTCGGAGCCCACCGCCGACAAGCCCCACAAGGGGGGCGGGTTCAAGGTCGACTACCACGTGGTCGGCATGTGTACCGAAGCGATTCGGCTGAGCGAAGCACGCGCCACCGAAGCCTGAGAAAGGTCTCCCAATGAAGCGATGTCTTGCTGCGGTTCTGCTGGTCTTGTGCATCCTGCCGCGCTGCGGAGCGGCGACGGTGACGGCCGTTACGGTCGAGAACGTTTCCGGGAAGGAGCGTCCGGCGGCGCCGGCCACGTTCGGGATGATCTTCGCCAAGGGCGACGTGCCCGATTCGGTCGTCGTCAAGGGGATGGAGACCCAGACGGACGTCAAGCGGCGCTGGCCGGACGGCTCGGTCAAGCACGCCGTGCTGACCGTACAGTTGCCGCAGATGGCCGCGACCGAGAAGCAGGCACTGAATCTGATGGCGGCGAAGGCAAGGCCGCCGCGGATCAGCGTCGATCCCAGGGCGGACGCGAAGGACGCCGGCAAGCTCACGGCCGAGTTCAGGATCCACGGAGGCCCGGTCGTGTCGATCAGCGCGAAAGACCTGATCGAGTCCATCCCGCCCGTTCGCTCGTGGTTGTTCGGGACGCTGGTCCGGGAATACCACTTCAAGGGCGTGCCGAGGGATGCGAAAGGGCGCCCTGATCCGGACCTGGAGGTCCGTCTGCGCGTGCGGTGTTATCCCGGAGTCAAGGCGATGCGCGTCGCGGTGGTCGTCGAGAACACCAAGTGGACGTCGCCGGGCGGCGTGCCTTACGACGTGACGGTTCGCATCGGCGGCAAGGAGGTCTTCGCTCGGAAGCAGGTGGGGGCGTGGCCGGCCGCGGAAATGGGAGGCCGATACGCGACGTACCGCGGCCATCCCAGGGGGACCCGCTGGGTCAAGCGCTTCTGGATCGGGCCCAAGCTCGACGCCGTGCACGTCCGTTATGACCGCACCTACCTGAACAAGACGGGGCTCGTGCTGCGCTACGATACGAAGCTCAAGGTGCCGGAGAAGGCGCTGGCCGAGACGGCGGCGTGGTGGGCGAAGTCGCCGACCGCCATCCTGCAGCGCGGGCTGCTGGTCGCCTACTTCGGGGGCACCGGCGGCCGGCCGGAGATAGGCCCGCTGCCACGGTGGACGACTCGCTACATCTGCAGCCAGGACCCGCGTCTCAAGGCCGTCACCTTGGGGAGCGGCGATCTCAGCGGAAGCTGCCCCGTCCACATCCGCGACCCCAAGAACGACTGGTTCATCAGCGTCGACGATTACCCGGAGTACTCGTTCAACAACGCCGCCACTCGGTTCCGCAAGAAGCCCCGCGACACGGCCGGCACGCCGTGGATCATCGCCAAGGGCAGCTACTTCAGCGTCGACTCCGCCCACCAGGCTTCGCTGGCCTATGTGCCGTACCTGCTCAGCGGCGACTTCTACTACCTCGAAGAGATGGGCTTCTGGGCGGCGAGGAACATGGTGCAACTCAACTACGCCTACCGCAAGCGGGCCCGGGCCATCATCACCGGGCAGGTCCGCGGCGTCGCCTGGGCGCTGCGCAACCACGTCCACGCCGCCGCGCTCTACCCCGACGGTTCCCGGGGCAAGGCCTACTTCGAGGCCAAGCTCGACAGCAACCTGGAATACCACAAGGCGCACGCGACCGCGCCGGACGCCTCGCCGCTCGGCATCTTCAAGTGGGGCGCCCGCTTCGCCTACACCTCGGGGGCGGCGTGGCGCTCGATGCCCCGACGCTACTACAGCATGGCCGGCTGGATGCATAACTTCCTCGCGTGGGCCTTCGGCCACATCGCCGACCACGGCTACGAGAAAGCGAAGCCGACCCGCGACTACCTGATGACCTTCTCCGTCGGCCTGGCCGCCCATCCCAAGGAAATCTCGCCGTACTCCAGCATCGCGTACTTCGTGTTCGTCGGGGAGAATCCGCCGGAGAAGGGCAAGCCGGCCCGCTGGCCGAAGACGTGGAAGGAACTCAGCGAGCTGAACTACAACAGCCCCACGCCGAGCGGCAAGCCGCGCCAACCGCCGACCAAGATGAGCTGGCCGCTCTACGGCGGGTCCTACTCCTACATCACGCGGGGCGTGGCGATCGAGGCCATCCGGGCCGGTCTCCCCAAGGCCCGCGTCGCTCTCAAGTGGCTTGACGCCAATCTGCCCCCGCGGCACAAAGTCATGGCCTCCGACCCCTCGTGGGCATTCGAGGTGCCGCCGGAGAAGTGAGCATTCGGCCCGCTTCGCCGGCGAAGAGCATTCCGGCGTTGCAGGGGCGTTCAATTGAACGCGCCTGCGACCGACGCGACACCGCGCTGTCATCAAAACCCCACATTTGCGGTGTCGACTCCCCTCCGGGGAGTGGATATTCTCAATGGGGGGTGACGTGGGCAGTGGGCTTCGTTCTTCGTGGCACGGGCGTCTCGCCCGTGGGCGATCACGGCCGGGACGGCCGTGCCACAGGGGGCGTGCCGCCCGACGCCGCAGGCGGCGACTGCTCCGAAATACCCCCCGTTCAGACGATCCACTCCCCTCCGGGACCGAGCTTGACCCGCACCTGCCGCAGCGCTAGAGTACGTTTAGATTCCGGCCACATCCCCCGGGGGACATGATCCCGGCTGATAGGAGTATCAGAAGTGAACAGGTGTCTTGTTGCGTGTCTGATCGTGTTGTTCGTAGCCCCTGCGTTCGGAGCAGCGCTTTCACTCCCCATTACGGTGGAAGAGCCGGCGGGTCTGGCCCGGGTGGCCGAGCCGGTGTCGGGTGGGATTCCGCTGCCGCAGGGGCGGTACAAGAAGGGGCAGCCGTTCGCTCTCTTCGAGGATGGGAGAGAAGTGCCGCTTCAGGTCTCTCCGCTGGTGGTCGACGAGAACGGCTACCTGCGGTGGATCCTGCTGGACTTCCAGACCGACCTGAACGCGAGCGAGAAGAAGACGTTCACCCTGGAAGCCGTGAAGCCCACAGCCGAGCCGCCTCAACCGCTCAAGGTGACGGACCAGCGCGCCAGCGTGAGCGTAGACACCGGGAAGGTCAAGTTCGTCATCGCCAGGATGAGGCCGTTCGGCCTGTTCGACTCGGTGTCGGCGGCGGGCAGGCAGGTCGCTGCCGGGGGTGAAGCCAGCTACACGGACGACTTCGACGGCAAGCGCTACGTGGCGGACAAGCCGACGAGCGTGGTGGTCGAATACAACGGTCCGATACGCACCACCGTCGCGGTCAAGGGCCGGTTCGTCGGCGACGACCAGAGCAAGCTGCAATACATCGCCCGCGTCACCGCCTGGGCCGGGCGCAGCGACGTGCACGTCAAGTACGCGCTCTCCAACTCGAACCCCGATCACTACTCGTTCCGGCGGATCAAGGACTCGACGGTCAAGCTGAAGCTCGCGGGCCGCCCCGGCGCCACCGTCATCGGCGCGGCCAAACCGCTCAACGCGGCCGGCGACGCCTGGATGCACCAGTCGATGCGCGTCATCAGCGCCGCCATCCACAGCCACGACAGATTCCAGGCCTGCTCGTGGCTCCGTCAGACCCCCGGCGCCTCGGGGCCCGGCGGCTGCAAGGCGGTCAGCGGCGGCAAAGACCTGTGGGTCAGCCAGGGCAAGGGCGATGTCGCGGAAGGTTGGCTCGCGGCCGGTGGCGTGTGGGTGACGGACCTCTACTTCGTCGATGACCCGCCTCGCCGGCTGGCCGTCGACCAGGGCGCGCTGGCGCTGACCGGCATCACCGAGCCGCTGGAGGGCACCCAGCCGCCCTTCGCCGTGAGGCCGCGCTGGCTGTTCGATTGCTCGCACCTGAGTTCGCAGTACGTGTTCGACTTCGCCGCCCCGGCCGACACGGCGACGATGTCGGCCAAGGCGAAGCGCTGGCGCGCCCGCCTGTGGGCCATGGCCCCGCCCGCGTGGTACTTCGAGACCGGCGGGCTGGCGGCTGGCCGGTTCGGCACCCAGGCCGACGAGTTCAAGTGCTACGACACGTGGGGCTGGAAGTACGATAAATCCAAAGCGCCCAAGGGTCCGGCCGGGCAGACCGGGCGCATCAAGCGCTGGAGCGCCGGCGATGACAACCACTTCGTGAGCGAGCAGGACACGGTCGACGGCCTGCTTCTGATGTACCTTCGCACCGGCCGGCGCAGTTTCTTTGACGCCTGCGAGGCGTGGGTCAATTACTTCATGGACCTCCAGACGTGGCGGACGGACGGCTGGCGCTGGAAGGACGGCGGCGGCTGGTGGCACGGCGGGCCGGCGGGCAATCGCCCGCAGCGCGCCGCCGACCCGGTCACCGGGGTCCGCAACCGCCTCCCCGCGGAATGGGCCAAGTCGTTCAAAGCCAGGCCCAAGAACTGGGACCGCGCCACGTGCCTCAACATCAGCTACCTGTTCCTCGCCAAGGCCTGCCACTGCCACAACTGGGGCGAGGGGCTGGCCGAGTGGTACTGCCTGACCGGCGACCGAGACGCGTACGAGGCCGCCATCGACACCGTCGAGCAGAACTACGACACCCAGCGCCGTGCGTTCCGCCGGGTCCCGGGGCAGGCCAGAGGATACTCCCGCGATTTCACCCGCACCTGCTACCTGACCAACGCCACCCGCCTCATCGCGCCCACCGATCCGTATGTGGTCGAGGCGAGTGACTACCTTACCCGCTGCTTTCTCGAACGGCCGGACAAGGAGCCGCGCGGCCTGGTCAATGGCCCGGGCCGCCTGCGCGGCGGTCTCGCCGACAAGGCGCTCAGGGGCTACGTCGGGGCGCAGGGGGTCGCAGAGGCGAAGCGCCTGGGCATCGTCATCGACGCCAAGACCGGCCAGCTCACGGACCCGAAGACCGGCGCGAAGTGGTACCCGATCGCCGGCGTCGGCACGTGGATGTACCCGCCGCTCTCGCGGGCGATGGGGCTGTACGAGCGCCTGACGGGCAGCGAAGACGCGCAGGACTGGGTGATTGCCTATGGCCAGGCGGTAGCGCGGGTCATGTGGCAGCCCAAGCACGGCAACCTCCACAGCAAGTTCCTCGCCGACTTCCCGAAGAAGGGCGTAGTCCAGGACCTGGGCAGTTGGCTCCTGCCCGAGGGCGCCAAGAACGGAGAGGGCGTCCAGATCAGCGGCTACCTCGGCGGGTTCTATCCTGATGTGTCCGCCCGCGCGTATTCGTTGTGTGGCGAGCCCATCCTCAAGCAGCGGGCGTACGACTACTGGTACTACAGCAGCCACCGCGGCAACGCCGCCAAGATGCACAACATCGGCGGCGTCGGGCGCTGGGTCAACCTGTACAGCACCCACAACGAGAGCGTCTGCTTCACCGGCCACACGTTCCACATCTGGGCGCATCCGCGCAAGGACGTCCAGGCGCCCGCGGCGATCACCGACCTGAAGGTCACGATCGGCGGCGAGGTGGCGACGGTCAGCTTCACCGCGCCCGCCGACCAGGGCGGCGGGAAGGTCGTCCGCTACCAGGTCAAGTGCTCCGACAAGCCCATCGTCGACTACGAGATGTTCCTCACGAAGTACGCCGCGAACGAGGACGCGTCGGTTGCCAACTGGTGGATGGCGACGAACCTGAAGGAAGAACCGCCGCCGAAGAAGGCGGGAGCGAAGGAGAGTTTCGTCGTCGCCGGCGTGCCCGAGGGTGCGAAGTACTTCGCCGTGCGCAGCTTCGACGATTCGAATAATCGCAGCGCGATGAGCAACGTGGCCGGGACCGGCGAATGAAAGCGCGAAACACTGGGCGCCGCAAGGGCACCCCGGGCGCCCGTCCGCGCTTGCGGCCGTTCGCTGCGGGCGCCTATAATTGAACGGGGCGGAGGAGCCCGGCACCCACTTAGGACCTCTTGGACGACGCGGGGCAAATGGCGGCGAAAACGCTTCGAAACGTCCTGGTACCCGTGTGCTTCATCGCCACGCTGATCGTCTTCGTCTGCGTCCTCTGGAGCCGAAGCCGCCCGGAACGAAGGCCGCCCCCAAGTCAGATCGATTCACTCATCGCAAGGACCCGTAGCGGCGAGGTCCGGGCGCAGTGCCAGGCGATCGCGGCGCTGGGCCAAGCGCGCTCGCCCCGAGCCTTGCCGGTCCTGCTCCACAAGCTCAAGCACCCGACAGCGAACGTCCGCGAGGCCGCCGCCCGCGCTCTCGGCCACTGCGGCGACCCCAAGGCCGTCAAGCCGCTCGTCGGCGCACTGGATGACAAGAACACGCGCGTCCGCTTCAGCGCTATCCGCGCGCTGGGCAGGCTGGCCGATCCCGGCGCGCTGCCTGCACTGAAGCAACGCGTCGACTCGGGAGACACACTGGCCGCCGACGCGGCGCTCGCGATCGGAAAACTGAAGACCCCCAAGGCAGAGAGTGTCCTCCTGAAGGCGCTGTTCTCGCCCAGGATGAACGTCCGCCTCGGCACAATCGAGGGCTTGGCCCTCTGCGGCACGCGGGAGGCCATCGCCCCGCTCGAAAAGCTGCTCCGGAACCCCCTCGCCGGACTCGATCCCGCGTTCCTCGCGCGGGCGGATGCCGTGGGAGAAACGATCGAACCGATCCAGGTCGCCGGGCCGTGCAAACGAGCCCTGGCCGCCATCCGGGCGCGCGCAGAAAGGGGAAAACCGCAGTGAACACACAGCGCTGCCGCGCCGGATTCTCACTCTCCGAGCTGATCATCGTCATCACCATAATCCTCCTCCTCGCGTCGATGTTGATCGTCGTCATCGACAAGCTCTACGTCGAAGCGGCGCGGCTCAGGTGCCAGCACCACCTCGAACAAATCCACCAGGCCTGCGTTCTCTTCCGGAACAGAAACAAGAAGGCGCTTCCGAAAGCGTTCAGCAACGAGATCAAGCTGGCGGGCGGCCTCGTCCTCAAGGTGCGCTGGTACCAGGCCCTCGACGAGTTCCTCAGCGACTCGGCAGTGCTCGGCTGCCCCAGCGCCGAAACGGACTACGCGCGCGTCAGCGGGCCGGCCCTGCCGATCCAGGGGTTCCTACTGCCGCAGGGCCGCAATCCGGACTTGTGGGACGAGATCCGCTGGGACGGCGACCTGTTCAAGTTCCGAAACTGGATGGACGACCAGATGCCCGGAGGCTTCAGCTACGAAACGGGCGAGGTGGACGTCACGGAGGAACTGCTGGAAGGAAAGGCTCAGTTCTGGAACTGCGTTCACTTCGGAGGATCGCAGTTCAAGCCCGAAGAGATTCAGCACCTCGCCGCGTTCAACCGCCAGGGGCACGGCGTTCACCTGTTCTCCGAGTACTTCGCGGGCGTCGGCGGAGAAGAGGTCAACGAGCTGGGCGCCGCCCTCGGCTATGGCATCCACGCCGGAGACGGCGGCTACGTCTACACCTGGATCACCTACGACCCGAACGAGCATCCCGTGATGAAGGGCGTTCTAAAAATGGCCACCGCCTACACCCCGGCCGGATTCGTCAAGTCGTCCGGCCCCGACGACCGTACCGTCCAAACGGTCGGCAAGATGCACCACCGCGAAATCAACAGCAGCACCAGCCCGACCCGCGACTACTGGCACGTCGCCACCTGGGACGACGGCGTCGGACGGGTCGTCGTGCAGGGGGGCTGGAACGCCATCGGCAAACACTTCGAACGAGTGCCCCCGAGCGGGACGAACGACGTCAAAGCCTACTGCACCAACGTCGCCAACTGGCTCGGCTACGTGACGGAGGGCAACTGCACCTACGGGTACAACAACCGGATCGGCCGGACCGCCCGCCGGCCCGCCGCAACCACCATCCTGGTCATGGACTACTGCGACTGGGAGATCGACCACGACGGCGTCGAAAGCGACCACGACGACGGCTTCGTCGCCCTGCGTCACGGCGGCCGGGCCAACGCGCTGTTCGCCGACGGCACCGTCAGACCCCTTCGCATCGATGAGATCACCGACGGCATGTGGACCGTCGAGCCCGCCGATTGACCCCCGCCACCGCGCCCACATCTTCGGACAAGATTGACTTCTCCGTGCGGCGCGTCTAGAATCGGTTCACGATGAGCAGGCCGGCCGTATCCCCACCCGCGAGTAAGGAGAGGATTTGGTGAAGGTTACATATCACGTCTTCAAAGAGTACAAGCTCGACGTCAGCGGTGCATCGGACGAGGAGATCTTCGCAAACAAGAAGCACGCGAAGAAGCTCGCCCGGCTGCGCTATTCGTTCGTCTCGATGCGCTATCACGCGAAGAAGAAGAGACTGTTCGTCGGGTGCACCAACTCGGGCGGGGATCTGCTGGTCGAGTTCAACCCGACGACCCGCAAGTTCCGTTCCTGCGGCTACGGCCGCAGCGGCATCTGGGAGCCCACCGAGGCCAAGATCCACAAGGGGATCTGGCTGGACGAGAAGGAAGACGCCCTCTACTTCGGGACCAGTACGCTGAGCGGCATCCCACTGACCGTCAACTCGAAGGGCGGCAAGCTCGTCCGGTATCGGATGAAAGACCGGAAGTTCACCCTTATCGCCGCTCCTACACCGGGCGATTTCTTCCAGGCCACCGGCTACGACGCGACGCGCAAGAAAATGTACATGTATACCATGCCCGGCTCCTGCTTCGCGGTCTACGACCTGAAGAAGAAAAAACTGCTCCGGCACGATCCCATGGAATCGATTCCGCACATCGGCTGCATCGACGACGAGGGGGGCGTTTGGGGGACGTACAGTCACAGGCACGGATTCTTCCGCTACCTGCCCGACAACGATGACTATGAGTTCCCACCCGGCTGCTCGTTCCCGGACGCGCACAAGGCCGCGAACATCATGTACACCGGCGCCGGCCCGATCGACTCAATGATCAACGGCGGCGACGGGTATCTGTACACCGCCTCTGCGCTCGGCGAGCTGGTCCGGATCCATCCGGTCTCGAAAGAGATCAAGTACCTGGGCAAGCCGTTCGCCGGAATTCGCCTGCCCGGGATGTACCTGGCCGAGGATGGGATGATCTACCTGTGCGGCGGGTCCGACGGCGCGCCGATGCTCGCCCGCTACGACCGGGGCGCCGAGAAGTTCGAGTACTTGGGACGCGTCGCCGCCGACGACGGCACGGTGTGCTTCCGCTGCCACGAGCTGGCGGTGATCGACGGCGTGGCATACATCGGCGAAACCGACAACCGGGATCGCAGCGGCTACCTCTGGGCCTGCGAGATATAGGCTCGGCAGCCGCGCAAACGGCGCACGCCGGCCACGGGAGGAAGAGCTGATGACTGTCGAGTTGCTGGGAGTCAAAGCGGCTTGGGGAGAGACCGTCCACAGTTCGTTCCGGATCGACGGCGTGCACATCCCGCTGGTGCTGGCCGCCGGGAAAGAAGAAGGGCCGCTCCTGGCCGTCCACTGCGCCCAGCACGCCACCGAGTACAGCGGCTCGGCGATGATCGGACCGCTGCTCCGCGGGCTGGACCTCGCCGCGGTGCGGGGCACGCTTGCCATCGTGCCGCTCTGCAATATCCCGTTCATCGTGCGGACGCGGCTGGCCGACGCGTATCCCGCGCAGGCCGCGTCGCTCAAGCCTGCCGAGGGCACCCCAAGGACCAATATCAACCGGTGCTGGCCGGGCGTCGACGGCGGCACGTGGAACGAGCAACTGACGTACACGCTGAGCCACGGGCTGTTCGCCGAGGCCGACGCGGTTCTCGACTACCATAGCTGCCGCACCTGCGATCCGAACTTCACTGCCTATGTGGCGTCGAGCGGGCCGAGCCGGGAGATCGCCCTGGCGTTCGGTGTCGGGGCGATCGACGAGGCGCCCGACGAGGGGCACTTCCCCGGCCAACTCCATCGCCGCGTCCCCATCGAGCTGGGTACCCCGGCCATCCTGATCGAGATGGCGCCGACCAGCAGGAAGGTGCAATGGCACCGGGTCCAGGAAGCGAAACGCGGGGCGCTCAACGTGATGAAGCACCTGGGCATGCTCGACGGCGAGCCGGTCCTGCCGCCGCTTCAGGTCGTCTTTCATCGCGGGAGCGAGCAGATCAACCTCACCGCCGGGCAGTTGGGATTCGCCTGCTTCCACCAGCCGGAGGTGAACGCGGTGAAGGCGGGTGACCTGATCGCCGAGGTACGCAGCCTGGAGGATTTCTCCGTGCTCGAATCGCACGTGGCGCCGTGCGACGGCGGCCTCGCCTCCTGCGGCGTCGCCGAGAGCCACCTGATCCTGCCCGGCGAGGAGTTGGCCACGCTTCAGCCCGGCGCGGAGATCATCTACAACAAGTGAGACAAATCCGGAGGGGGTATGTTTCGTGTACCATATGGGACACGAAATGTACCCTGCCGGCCCGAGTGGATATTCTGAACGGGGCTCGGGTGCGCTATAATGCAGGTTAAGCAGAGGCCGGTTCAGAACCGTGCAAGGATAATGACCTTACGTACAGCCATTCTCGCCGCAGCATTCTGCGTGCTCGCCGCCGTCGGCGGCGCCGCGGCGTCGGACCTCGACGAGTTCAAAGTGAAGCGGCAGGCGGTCTTCGAGTTTGCCCAGAAGCCGGTGGTCGCGCGCGACGGCGACCGAATCACCATCCGCTTCGCATCCAAGGGTTTCTGTGACGTGACAGTTGCCATTGAGAACGCAGAAGGCCGGATTATCCGGCATCTCGCGTGCGGGGTGCTCGGGAAGAACGCCCCGACGCCGCTCCAGAAGGACTCGCTCAAGCAAACCATCGTCTGGGACGGCAAAGATGACCAGGGCAAATACATCGACGACAAGGACGCGCTGGCCGTCCGCGTCTCGCTGGGGCTCAGGCCGCGCTACGAGCGGAGCCTGTTCTGGAGCCCGAAGAAACGGATCGCCAGCTACGCGCCCACGATGTGCGCGACCCCGGAGGGCATCTATATCGTCGAGGGGCTCGGTGTGGACCACATCCGCCTCTTCGACCACGACGGGAACTACGTGCGGACCATCTACCCGTTCCCGCGACACCAGTTGAAGAACGTGAAGGGGATGGAGTGGCACACGTACCCGCAGGACGGGCAGCGGCTGCCGGTCAAGCACGGGTTCGTGCAGGGCTCGCTGCTCCAGTCCGGATCGAGCTATATGGACAGTGAGGAGAAGCACCGCGGCGGCAAGGCGGCGACGACGATGGCCGTCCGCAAGGGGCGCATCGCGCTCGCCTATCACTACGTCAACCGCATCTCGACGGACGGCTCGACCGGGGGCCTGCCGCTCAAGGGCCCGAAGGTCGGCATCGAGAAGCGGCTCGGCGGCACGGGGAGCTGGGGCGGGGTGCGCACCGTCGGCCCCTCCAGCGCCGCCTTCAGCCCCGACGGCAAGTACATCTACCTCACCGGCCACACCTACGCCCAGGCCTACCCGAGCAACGCCGGCTGCTTTCACGGCGTCTACCGCATCGACTACGAGAAGGGCGAGAAGGCCGAGGTCTTTCTCGGCCACATGACCGAAAAGGACTACGGCTCCGACAACGGGCACTTCATGGTCCCGACGTCGGTGGACACCGACCGCCGCGGCCGCATCTACGTCTCCGACTTCATGAACGACCGCGTCCAGGTCTTCTCGTCCGCGGGCAAGTATCTCAAGACGCTCGCCACGGACAAGCCGGCCAAGGTGCTGGTCCATCAACACAGCGGCGAGGTCTACGTCTTCTCCTGGCCCACGACGGGCGTCTCCAACGAGGTCCACCGGGTGGCCAAGCGGCCCGTGAACTGGCGCAAGTTCCCGACCAAGCTGACCCGCTACGCGCCGTTCGAGAAGGGGATGAAGCGCATCCAGGCGTATCCGCTGCCGACCGGGCGCGTCGACCGCGGCGGGATGGTCTCGTTCGGGACGCTGATGCACGTGGCGATCGACTCGTGGGCCAACCCGGTGCGCCTGTGGGTGATCGGGCACCGCCACGCGGTCACCGCCGCCGAGGTGAACTATTGGGGCCAGGGCACGACGGTGCGCGAGGCGGCCGACGAGTGGGCCGGCACCGGCGTCCAGATCTTCGAGTTGGCGGGCGACCGGTGGCGGCGGTTCCGCGACTTCGCCCGCGACGTCAAGCGCAAGATCGTCCGCGTCAAGCCGGCCGCCTTCTCGCGGCAGCGCCTCTACTTCAATCCCCAGGACGAAAAGCTCTACGTCGGCGAGGACTCCGGGTTCGGCAAGTCGTTCAACCAGATGGTCCGCATCGACCCGGACACGGGCAAGATCAAGCTGGTCGACCTGCCGTTCGACTGTGAGGACATGTGCTTCGACATCAACGGCCTGGCCTACCTGCGGACGGACACGCTGGTGGTGCGCTACAACGCGGCGACGTGGCGCGAGGTGCCGTGGGACTACGGCGAGGAACGCGAGAAGGTCTACTTCAGCTCGATCGGCGGCGGGAAGACGGCCTCCGCCATCTCCGGCCTGCCGACGCCGGGTCGCCGGCCGGTCTGCTGGCACCAGGGCGGGATGAGCATTTCGCCCAAGGGCCTGCTCGCCGTGTCCTGCACGAGCCGGGCGAAGCCGCGCGAGCGCGAGTCCGGCGTCAAGTTTCGTGTCGCCGTCGGCGCCGGCAAGCCGTACACGCCGACCATCTACCCGGGCCGCGCCCGCTGGCAGGAGATCCACGTGTGGGACAAGCACGGGGTGCTCGTCCACGAAGACGCGGTCCAGGGCCTGACCCTGCTGTGCGGCACGGAGATCGACAACCACGGCGATATCTACGTGATGGCCGACTCGACGCGGGCCTTCGGCGGCAAGAAGTACTGGAACGAGATGACCGGGACGGTGATGAAGTTCAGCCCGAAGAAGGGCAAGGTGCTGAGCGCGGGGCGGGCGGTCGTCCGGCTCTCGAAGGAGACGTACCCGAAGCGTCCTCCGGAGGTCCGCGGCGGGTTCACCGGCACGGCCTGGGTGAACGGCGTCGAGTGGATGTACGGCGCGGCGGGGTGGTTCGGCTTTAATACGGCGCGCGCCGGCGGCGGGTGCGACTGCTGGCATTCGCGGTTTTGTATCGACTACTTCGCGCGGTCGTTCGTGCCCGAGGTCGAACGCTACACCGTCGCCGTGCTCGACACGAACGGCAACCTGATCCTCCGCGTCGGGCGCTATGGAAACGTGGATGACGGCGTTCCGCTCATTCCGCATTCCGCAATCCGCAATCCCCATTCTGTTGGGGGCGACGAGGTGGCGTTGTTCCATGCCGCGTACGTCGGCACGCACACCGACCGGCGGCTGTTCATCCACGACGCCGGCAACGGCCGCATCGTGAGCGTCAAGCTCGGTTACCACGCGAGCGAGACGGTCCCGCTGAAGGACGTCGTGGACGGGGAAGAATAGGAAGCATCGCAGGAGTTGGCGGTATGACGATGAAACGGCCGGTCCTGGTGGCAGCAATGACGATGGCCTGCGCGACCGCCTGGGCGCAAGAATTCGGGATTGTGGGCAGGGACGGTGGCTGGAAAGGGCCTGTTCCCGATGAATTCCGGATCAAGCGAGAGGCCGTCTATGAATTCGCCAAGAAGCCGACGGTCACACGCGACGGCGACACGGTCACCATACGCTTCACGAGCAAGGCGTACTGCGACGCGACCGTGGCCATCGAGGATGCCGACGGCAAGATCATTCACCACTTGGCCAGCGGCGTCCTCGGCCCCAAGGCGCCCCCGCCATTCAAGAAGAACTCGAAAGAACAGGTGCTGGTCTGGAACGGCAAGGACGATCAAGGCGTCTATGTGGACGACAAGGACGCGCTGACGGTACGTGTCTCGCTGGGGCTCAAACCGCAGTTCGAACGGACGCTCCTCTGGTCGCCGCACAAGCAGCGCGGCTCGATGCCGATGTTCGCGGCGGCGCCGGAGGGCGTGTACGTCTATGACGCGGGCGGCGTCGATCACCTTCGGCTCTTCGACCACGACGGCAACTACGTGCGGACCATCTATCCGTACCCCGCGAACAAGCTGAAAGAGGTGAAGGGGCTGAGATGGTATCGGTTCCCGCAGGGCCGCAGCTGGCCGCTCAAGGAGAGCTTGTATCAGCAGACGTTCCTGACCTCGGGCGTCAATGACAGTGTCCACGACCGGCTCGGCCGAACCGGCGCGGCCACAATGGGGGTTGCGGTGCGGGGCACGCGGATCGCGTTCGGCTACGAGCATCTGAATCGGCTGGCCACGGACGGGACCTCGGGCGAGCTGCCGCTCAAGGGCCCGGCGATGGGCTTCTCCTTCGTCCGCCGGCGCGGCCGGGACAGGCGGCCGATCGTCATCGGGCCGGCGAGTCTCGCGTTCAGCCCCGACGCGAAGACCCTCTATTACACCGGCTGGATGTGGATCACCCGGTTCGAGGGTGGCTCCATGCAGGCCGTGATGCGGCTGAACTTCGAGACCGACGACAAGCCGGAGGTCTTCGTCGGCAACTGGAGCCGGGAGAAGTACGGAGCCGGCGACGACCAGCTCTGCCTGCCGACCTCCGTCGCCTGCGGGCCCAAGGGCAACGTCCACGTCTCCGACTATCTGAACAACCGGGTGCAGGTGTTCTCACCGGACCGCAAGCTGTTGAAGTCGATCCCGACGAAGAAGCCGGCCCAGGTGCTCGTCCACCAGAAGAGCGGCGCGATCTACGTCTTCTCCTGGGTGCCCTTCGGCATTCCGAACAAGACGTGGTACACCTTGCACAATCCAAAGGACAAGACTCCGCCCTCGCTGACTTACTTCTCACCGTATCCCGAGTGCCGGCAGCTCTCGCGCGAGCCGTTCCCTCTCGAACGATCGCAGCAGAACCGCACCAGCCAGGGGCCGCGCTACCGCATCGAGATCGACTCGTGGGTGCCGGGCGACGAGCCGACGTTCTGGCTGATGGGCAACATCCACATGGCGAACGAAGAGGACCACGCGCTGCTGTTCATCAGCGCCACCAGGCAACTCGCCGACAGCCGCTGGGCCAACGGCATCCGCATCATGAAAAGGCGGAACGGGAAGTGGCGAGCGACGGAGAAGTTCGGCCGGCGGGCGCAGAAGGTGCTGCCGCGCATCCACCCGCTCCGGCACAACATCCAGGAACTGTTCGTCAACCCGGCGAACGGTAAGCTCTACGTGGGCGAAACCGACAGCGGCCCGGTGAGCAAGGCCTACAACCGGATCGTCGAGGTTGACCCCGAGACGGGCAAGGCCCGGATGGTCACGCTGCCGTTCAACGCGGAAGAGATGGCGTTCGATATCAACGGCCTGATCTACCTGCGCACGACCGACGTGGTTGCGCGGTACGACCCGCAGACCTGGCGCGAGGTCCCGTTCGACTACGGCGAGGAGATGAAGAGCGTCGGCTGCGCGATGGGCGGCCGGTCGGCCAGCGTCATCGCCGGCATCCGCATGCCCAGCGTTCACCCGGCCTGCTTCCATCAGGGTGGGATGAGCGTCTCGGCGAAGGGCCATCTGCTGGTGTCGTGCGGGGACAAGCGCGATAAGCGGGTGGGCAAGGGATGGTCGCATGGCTACGCACACTTCGGCGTGGCCAAGAACTTCGCCAAGCCGTACCAGCCCCAGATGTATCCGGGCCGGCATCGCGGCGGCTCCTGCCTGCACATCTGGGACAAGTACGGCAAGGTACTCCGCCAGGACGTGGTGATGGGGATGCCCCAACTGGACGGCGTACACATCGACCGCGACGACAACATCTACGCCATGGCGTGGCCGACCCGGGTCTTGAATGGCAAGCGCTACTTCAACTACATGAGCGAGACCCTGATGAAGTTCCCGGCCGGCAGGGGCAAGTTCCTGGTCGGCGGCAAGAGGGCGCCCGTTCCGCTGCCCGCCGACCTCAAGCCGGACCGCCCGCAAGAGGTGAAGGGCTGGTGGGCCGAGGACGCCAAATGGTTCTACGGCGGCGTCGGGTTTGCGGGGTTCAACACGCCCCACGCCAACGGCGGGTGCGCCTGCTGGTATTGCCGGTTCACGATGGACTATTTCGCCCGATCCTTTGCCCCTGAGATGGACCAGTTCAGCGTGGCCATCCTGGACAGCAGCGGCAGCCTGATCACCCGTGTCGGCACGTACGGCAACGTTGACGACGGAGTGCCGCTCGTGAAGACCGGCGGACCGGCGAAGCCGCGTCCGCTCGGCGGGGACGAGGTCGCACTCTTTCATGCCGGCTACGTGGGCACGCACACCGACCGCCGCCTGTTCATCGCCGACCTCGGCAACGCCCGCATCGTCAGCGTGAAGCTCGGTTACCACGCGACGGAAAAGGTCGACCTGAAGGACGTGCCGGAGCGGCGGGACTGAGGACGAATCGAGGAGAGGACACATGGATCGTCGAATTGCAGTTGCTGTGCTGAGCGTGTTGATCGCCGCCGGTCTGCCGGAAGTCGGTCAGGCCGCCGGGAGGAAAAAGCCCAAGTACGCCAAGGCTCCTGGCGCGAACCTGCGCCAGCCGATCATCTGGGGTGCGGAGTGCATCAACCCCGACGGCTTCGGCCTCGCGTTCGGCGGGCACGAGCAAGCTGCCGCCGACGGCCGCCCGCACACCCGAATCAAGAAGGACGGGAAGTGGCAGGTCGTGGCTGGCGTGCTGAGGACCGGTCCGCGTCGCGACACGGTCTGGACCGCGCGGAATCAGGTCAAGAACGCCGCCGCGACAGTGCGATACATCTTCTTCCAGGGTGCACCGGTCGACAAACAGGCGAAGGGGCTTACTGAGAACGTCGTTCCCGACCTGAAGAAAACCGGCGGCGAGCTGACGGCAGAGACCACGGTACTGAAGCAGGTTCTCAATATGGCCAGGATGGGACGCCACGCTCACATGCGCCTGGGAAGAGCCGCCTTGCATATCGAGCCGGCCGCCAAGCAGGTCACAGGCATCGCCGCCAAGCTCGAGACGGGCGCGTCGCCCGCGACCATCGAAGCGCTGTGGAAGGTGCAGGTCGCGCTCGAAAAGGCGGCAGAGCTGCTCGACGCCGAGCCGGGCGCGCGGGCGCTGTAGCCCATCGGCTGTGAGCCCAAGCTCAAGGTAATCGTGCTGTTCGGCGGCGACCACCTCGAATTCCTCCGCAACGACCAGTGGCTGTTCGACCCGGCGACGAACAGTTGGCAGGTCCGGCTTCCTGCGACCGCGCCGCCCCCGCGCGCCAATCATCAGCTCGAAGCCACCGGCGACGGCAAGGTCAAGGTCAGCGGCGGCTACACCTACTACAACGACATCTGGTACATGGGCCCGCCGTACCAGTTGCACGAGGACGGGGAGTGGACGTATGACCTGGCGACGAACAAATGGACGAACAGCGTCGGTGCGAAGGGCGTCCCCGCTGACAGCCGCACGTACCGCGCCAAGCTGTTCCATCCGCTCACCTACGTGAAGGGCCCGAAGCCCGACGCCGCGGGCACGGCGAAGACGCTCGACGCGCTGCCCGCCAACACGTGGACGGTGATGAACCCGCCGCTCAAGCCGAAGATGAACCGCGACTGGGGCTCGGCCTGCATCGACACCGACCGCGACGTGATGCTGCGCTGGAGCGGCGGGCACAGCGCACACGGCGGCAGCGACGTGATCATCTACCACTTCGCCACCAACCGCTGGGAGCTGCCGTACCCCGTCGAGCTCCCGCTCGGCCAGACGTACTCGAACACCAGCTACCCGAGCGGCTTCAACTTCAACCGCCGCCCGTGGGTCACCGGCCACACCTACAAGAACTTCGGCTACGACCCCGTCGGCAAGAAGATGCTGTTCCTCGGTCACAGCTCGTGGAACTACATCTTCGATCCGGCCGTCGCGGACTGGGTCGGCCGGCTGCGGAAACCGAGGATCCTGTCGTATCGCAGTTGCTTCTATACGCTGACGGTCTGCACGGCGGGGAAGGACCTGTACGCCTGGGGCGGCATCTACGGGCATTCGGTCTCGCTGTGCAAGTGGGACGCGGCGAAGCGGACGTGGGGCCAGCTCAAGCTGACCGGCGCCAAGCTGCCCGGCCCGCAGGTCGACCACTGCGGGATGAGCTACGACGCGAAACGCGGCCGCTTGATCCTGTTCCCCAAGAAGTTCGGCGGCACGCTCTACGCGCTGAACTGCAAGACGAACGAGCTGTCCGCACTCAAGCCGGCGGCCGGCAACGACGCCGCGAAGAAGTGCTCGTTCTGGCGCGAGCTGGTCTATCTGCCCGATGCAGACATGATTCTGAACATCGGCCAGACCGCGCCGGGCGGCGTCACGCTGGCGTATGACTGCGCTGGCAATAGGTGGGTCGGGCTGAAGATCGGCGGGCCCAATCCCGCCGGCAAGGGCGGGCGCAACGTCAGCCAGGGCGCGGTCTACGACCCGAAGCGCAAGCTGGTCTGGGCCACCGGCGCCCGCTCCCAGGTCTGGGTGCTGAAGCCGGACGTCGCTAACGCCGAGAAGGTCGATCTAACCGCGCTGAAGTGACCGAAGCTTCAGCGCCATTGTTTGAAAGGAGCCGAACGTGCTGCGTTTCGCCTGTGTGATCGGGTTTGTGGTGTGTGCGGCCGTGCTTCCCGCACAGGCGCTGGACGTCCCGCTGACCGTGTCGGAGCCGGTGGGCGTGGCGCGAAACGCCGAGCCGGTGTCGTCCGGGGTCTGCTTCAAGGCGGGCGAAGTGAAGGACGCCGGGCGCCTCGCGCTGTTCGATGCGAACGGCAGAGCGGTCCCGTGCCAGTTCACGCCGCTGGTCACGCTCGAAGACGGCTCGTGCCAGTGGGTCCTGGTGGACTTCCAGGCCGACGTGCCCGCGAACGGCCGGGCAAAGTACGTGGTCAAGCCGGGCAGGCCCGCCGCGCCGGCGCAGCCGGTGAAGATCAGCGAAAAGGGCGGCGTCTACACGCTGGCCACGGGGGCGCTGGCTCTGACCGTCGACGCCTCGTCCGATACGTTCGAGCTGCTCAAGTCGGTGAGCGTCGACGGCAAGACGGTCGTGGCCAGCCTCGGCGCCGAGGCGATGACCTGCCGCGATGCGCTGGACGGCGACAAGCTCTACCACGCGGGCAAGCCGACGGTGGTCGCGTGGGACTACGCCGGCCCAATGCGCTCCACACTGATGCTCGAAGGCCCGTACGTCGACAAGGACGGGGTGGAGTGGCTCGGCTATCGGGTCCGCGTTTCGGTCTTCGCGGGCCGCAAGCTCGTCCGCATCGAGCACTCGCTGCGGAACAGTTGGCCCAAGGCCGTCCGCCACGTGAAGGTCAAGGACGCGCACCTGCGGCTGGGGCTGGCGGAGGACGTCGCCGCGTCGCAGACGGGCAAGGACCACCTCGTCGCCGGCGGCGTCTTCGCCAAGCATCGCCTGCTCAGCGGCTACTTCTCGCCCACGCTGCACGAGCTGAGCGCCGCTGGCCGGGTGCTCACCCTCGGCGTGGTCCCGCGCTACGAGGGCAAGTGGGACCCGCGCACGCACCGCGGCTACAACCCGCACGAGGGCGGCGACTACAACAAGGGCGACACCGGA
This sequence comes from uncultured Planctomycetota bacterium, assembly GCA_964505325.1. Classification (GTDB taxonomy): domain Bacteria; phylum Planctomycetota; class PUPC01; order PUPC01; family PUPC01; genus CAZDHT01. The sequence goes on from CAZDHT010000013.1 coordinate 26,686, forward strand.
AGTTGGTGGCTCTACGACTGCGCCTACAAGATCGACGAGTACTGGCTCGCGTTCGACCAAGGCGACGCGGACCTCGCCAAGGCGCTCGACAGCCGCCTCTACGCGCTCGCCTCGTGCGATTACTACAGCGAGTGCGACGCGCTCAGCTTCGGCCGGTTCGGCTCGCTCGACGACGAGGTCGCCACCTATCGCACGTGGGGCTGGAAGAACATCGAGGCGAAGAAGACGGCATTGCTGAAGAACCGCTGGATGAAACCGCTGCCCGGCTACCACGTGCCCTATGTCCTCAGCCACGCCGACAGCGAGACGGACGACGCCGAGGGCATGCTGCTGATGGCGCTGCGGACCGGCGGGCGCGGCTACTGGGACGCTGGCCTGGCCTGGGCCCGGTTCTACGCCAACAACTTCGTTCAGCGGATCGACTACCAGAGCAAGGCCCGCCGCCCCGACAAGCGCCTCCGGTTCAAGGGCCACGACGTGCACATCATGTCGGCCCACCAGAGCTATGCGAACGGGCGGACGTGCGGCTGTCACTTCTACGGCGCCGGGGCGATGGACTACTACGTGCTCACCGGCGAGAAGAGCGTCCTGCTCGGCTGCCACGACCTCGCCCGCTACGCGACGGGCAGGTGGCTGAAGATGGTCCCCGGCAAGCAGGGGGTCGGCACCTGGGGCAGCCGCGCGTTCGGGCGGCAGTTCATGGCCGCTGTCCGCTACTACCAGATCGCGCGCACCGCCGAATGGAAGAAGCGGATGGACCACATGGCCAAGCTGGCGCTGAACGACCCGTTCATGGTCCGCGAAGATGATTACTGCTTCATCGACGCCCCCAGCTCCAACTCGGCCCACGGCAAGAAGCAGGTCACCAAGGCGCTCAAACGCCTGCCGCGGCTGCAGAAGTACATGAAGGACCACGGCCTGACGTGGGACGAGAAGAGCTCCACCGTCACCGACAAGTCCGGCAAGCGCTGGAAGGTCTACGACGCCGCCGGGACCTGGGAGCAGACCTACGTTCAGCAGGGCATCCATCGCTACTGGCGGATCACCGGCGACAAGGCGGCCGGCGACTACGTGGTCAAGTACGCCAACTACTTCCGCAAGTTCACCTTCGATCCCAAGTGCCAGCAAGTCGGCTACATCGCCTGGGGCATTCACTTCCCCGAGCGGGGCATGTGCCTCGGCTGCCAGTCGGGCCGATGGGACCCCGCCCACGACAACTGCCCCGGCCCCGGCGCGCGACACAGCGGGTGGTACACCCGGTTCGGGCCCGACGTCGCGGTCCGCGCGTACGACGTCAGCGGCGACAAGAAGTTCCTTGACCACGCCAAGACCTTCTGGAACCGCGGCAGTAAACGCGGCTACCAGCGGACGAAGCAGTCGGCGGCCGACGATGAGGTCGGCAACTTTGCCGCACACGTGCCGCCCAAGGATGACAGCATTCTTTCGACCGCGCTGATGTTCTACACCGTACCGCGCGTGAAGGAGTGATTGGAAGAAGTCATCAGTGACCAGTGACCAGTGACTAATGACCAATGACCGCTAACATGACGCCCCGCGAGCATTTCTTCAGTATCCTGGAAGGCAAGCGGCCAGAGCAGACACTCTTCGCGCCGGACGTCACGAACTGGTACATGGCCCATCGGGTCCCGGCCGGCGCGCCGCCGGATCGGCCGTCCCGCTTTCGCTCAGCTTGCCCTCGCGGCGAAAGACTGGTCTAATGGAGCATCGGCCGGTGATCTGCATTGGGGTCCTTACGTGATGAAATGCTTTCGCGGACTTGCTTTTGCAGTGTGTGTGGTCCTTCTTGCAGGGCCGGGTTGGTGCGCAGATGCCCCGGTGGCAGACGCCGAGGCAATTCTGAAGGCCGCCGGCATCCGCGGCGGGCTGTGTCTGCTGGCCGGAGCCGGCGGCGCCTCGATGGCCGAAGCGCTGGCGGAGAACAGCACCCTGTACGTGCAGGCCTTGCAGCCCAACGGCTCGAAGGCGGCCGCGTGGGCGGCGGAGGTGGGCGCCGGCAAGCTCCGCGAGCGGATCGGCATCGCCTGCCGAGCCCTCGATCCCGCGCACTACGGGTCGGATCTCTTCAACCTGCTGATCGTGAGTGACTGGGACAAGGTGTCCTCTGCGCTGCCGGTGGCGGAACTGCGGCGCATCCTGGTCCCCGGCGGGGTGGCGGCGATTCGCAAAGCGCCAGACTCCCTCGCCGCGCGGGCCGGAAAGCTGGAGCTGAAGAAGCTGCCCGGCCCGGCGGACTGGCTCTTGCTGCGCAGACCGCCGGGGCCGGTGGGCAAGATCGCGCCCTGTGACAGCCTGCGCTGGCGCGCCGGGTCCCGATGGCAGCGGATCATGTACCACGATTTCCTTTCCGTGGCGTTCGGGGCCGGGAAGCTGCTCTACCGCGAGACGATGACCAGTCCCGTCGGAGGATACCGGTTCGAACTAGTCTGCCGGGACGCGTACAACGGGCGGAGGCTGTGGAAGATCGAGGAGCCGCTGTTCACGGGCGCGGGCTGGAAGGGCTACCTCAGAACCCGCATGGGCCTGGCCGTCGGCAGCAACGGGAAGGTGTACACCGGCCTGGGCAAGGACTTCGTGTGCCTGGACGCAGAGACGGGGAAGGTCCTGTCGACGCTGGCCAAGGGGGGCCGCCCCGGCCACGTGCGCATTCACAAGGACCAGTACCTGCTGGCTGGCGGCGGGATACGCGATCTCCAAACCGGCAAGGTGTTGGGCAAGTACAAGGGCAGGAGAATCGCCATCGCAGGCGATGTCGTCTATGCGACCGACCGCGGCAAGGTCGTCACCGCCTGCCGGATACCGGATGGCAAGGTCCTGTGGCGCGTCAATGCGCAGAAAGACCAGCCCGGCGGGTATCCGTTCCGGATTTTCTGTTCCGACACCGCGCTGCACATCGGCCGAGGCTGGCCGGCCGCCTCGCTGTCCACGATGGACCTCAAGACCGGCAAGACGGTGTGGGTGTATCCGACGCCGCCGAGGCCGAAGGTGAGGGACGTTCCAGCTTACGTCTTTGGCGACAAGCTGTACATCGCCTACGGCGACAAGACGGTCAAGGGGCCGCGCGACTTCGTGCTGAAGGAGGTCGAGGCGGCGGCCGGGAAGGTCCTGCGGAAGAAGATCTATGCGCCCGGCAAGAAATGGGCCGGCGGCTGCTGGGGGCCCCGCCGCGCCGGGGATTACCTCCTCTACCATCACAACCTGTGGTTCAACGTCAAGACCGCCAAGCGCACGTACCTGGTGATGTTCCGGCCCAAGTGCGGCCAGGGTCCGCTGCCGGCCAACGGCATGATCTACGGCTTTCCCGGCCGGAAGGGCGGCGCGATCAAAGGGATCGCCGCGCTGGCGCCCCGCGACATCGAGTTCGACCAGAATCCCGGCGGCAACGTCCTGAAGACCATCAGCCGCGCACCGGAAGCGGCAGCGCCGGTCAAACAGAGCGACTGGCCCATGTTCCGCGGCAATCCCGCCCGCGGCAATTCCGTGAAGACCTCCCTCGGTGAGGCCCTCACGACCAGGTGGACGGCGACCGTGGGGCTCGGCAAGCAGACGTACGGCGCGATGGACTCGGAGCGGACGGGCCTGACCCAGGCGGTGTGCGCGTGGGGCCTCGCCGTGGTGGCAGACATCGAAGGCCAGCGGGTGGTGGCCCTGGACGCGGAGACCGGAGAGACCAAGTGGAGCTTTCACGTCGGCAGCCGCGTCGCTTTCCCGCCCACGCTCTACAACGGCCTGTGCCTGTTCGCCGCCAAGGACGGCTGGGCCTACTGCCTCGACGCGAAAACCGGGGCGCTGATCTACAAGCTGCTCGTCGCGCCGCGGGAACGTTACATAGGGGGGCAGGAGAAGATCGAGTCGATCTGGCCCACGTCTGGCGACGTGCTGGCCCTCGACGGACTCGCCTACAGCAGCGCCGGACTGGCCGCGAGCATCCACGGCGGCATCCGGGTCGTCGCCTTCAAGCCGCGAACCGGCGAGGTAGTCTGGAGCCGGCGCATTCGTGGCGTGCGGACCATCAGCGACCGGGAGATGCAGCCGACCCTCCTGGTCCATAACCGGGGCCGCAAGCTCATCCACATGGGCGGCGTGGCGTTCGACCCGAACACGGGCAAGAGCCGGCGCGCCGACCGCGACAACGGGTTCCTCCACACGCGCGGCTCGTTCGAAGACTGGCTTTCGACCAACAACCGGAACCGCCTGTCCGAGGACATGGGCGGGGTGGGCGTCGACAACGGGCGGACCGGCATCCGAGGGCGCCTGATTGCCTTCAGTGACCGCTTCGCAATCGGCTTCAGTGTCCCGAGAAAGGGCAAGACCGTGTTTCACATCGGCCCCATTGCGATCACGGCGAAGAGCCAGGACGGCAAGACCGCGTGGTCGATGCCGCCCACCGAGATGAACGTCGACGACTTCGTGCTGACCTCAGACGCGGCCTACTGCGTCGGGCACTACGAAAGCGGCGGCAAGCCCGCCGAGTTGCGGGTAATCTCGCTCCGGGACGGCAAGGTCTTGGCGACGCACGAGATCGACGGGTTCCCCGCCTACAACGGCATGTCGGCGGCAGGGAACAAGCTCTTCATCAGCACCCGGGAGGGGAAACTGGTGAGCCTGGAAGGTCGATAGACGTCATGCCATGCGTGAAGCAGTAATTGGAGGAAGTCATCAGTGATCAGTGACCAGTGATCGGCAGGGGCAACTGGCCGATCACTGGTGACGGGTGACTGATGACTGGTCACTGAACATGACGCCTCGTGAGCACTTCTTCAGCATCCTGGAAGGCAAGCGGCCAGAGCCGGCGCTCTTCGCGCCGGACATCACCACGTGGTACGCGGCGCACCGCCTGCCGTTCGGCGAGCCGCAGTCGTTCTCGCCCGGCGGGTTCATCCCCGACGATCATCCGGTCCACGAACGGCCGGGTACGATGCCCGAGCGGCTCCGCGACTTCACATTCCTCGATTTCTACCGCGAGTTCGGCTGGGGCTCCCCCGTCCACCTCTACGGCTGGTGCGACGAGGAATACGTCGGCAGCGTCGAGCGCGTGACCACCGTCGAGGGCAACCGGCGAATCACCCGTTTCATCACGCCGAAGGGCGAGCTGGAGCGCGTCTCGCTCCTCGCGGCCGATGGCTCGTGGGCGCCGCACGAGCACTACGTCAAGTCGCTCGATGACCTCGACATTATGCGCCTCGTCGTCGAGTCCACGCGTTTCGTTCCACACTACGAACGGATCGAGGCGACGCTCGCCGCGCTCGGCGGCCAGGGCTGGGGCGACGTGGTCATCATGCGCTCGCCGTTCGGCAAGCTCGTCCACGAGGACATGGGCTTCGACCAGGTCGTCTACGCGCTGGCCGACAATCCGGGCGTCCTGCTCGACTTCATGGAACTTCAGGAACAGAAGGACCTGGAGTACGTCGAGCTGGCGGCGAAGGCGCCGGCGCGTCTCGTCATCCTGTCCGACCACGCCGACGAGAACCTCATCGCCCCGCCGCAGTACGAGCGGTACTGCATCCCGTACTACCGCAAGATGAACGAGATCCTCCACGCCGCGGGCAAGTTCGTCAGCACCCACCTCGACGGCAACTTCAAGGGCTTCTTCCCGCTGCTCCGCGAGACGGGGTTCGACCTGCTGGACGGCTGCACGCCCGCCCCGATGTTCAACTACGAGGTCGAGGAGCTGGCCGCCGCGCTCCCCGAGGGAATGTACGCCTACTGCGGCGTCCCGGCGACGCTGCTATGCCAGGGCCTGCCGACGGAGGAGATAGTCGCCTTCGGCAAGCGGATCGCGGACGCCCTGCGCGGCCGCGGGGTCGTCAACATCGGCGACATCCTCCCGCCGGAAGGCGACATCGAGCAGGTCATCGAGCTGGGGCGGCACGTCCAGGACCTCACAACCGGCGCGTAAATCCGGCGCTCAGCCGAGAGCTTCTATCTTGCTGCGGCACCACGGCTTATGACGCCGGCCGCCCGTGCGGCCCGGCGGACTTCTAACACTGCCCCCCGGACCCGCCGAAACTTGGGTTACAGACGGCGACGGTCTGCCCTGATCGGGCGTTCGACAGGGGAAAGGACGAAGATGAGCAAGCAGAGCGGCTTCGGCAACAGCACCATCTTTGTCGTGGGGTCGGTCTGCATCGTCGCCGCATTGGCGGTCGTCTACTTGCTCCACGGCGGTGGAGAGCTGAAGAAGCTGCGGGAACTGATCGACCGCGCCGACGAGGTGCAGGGCATCAGTCAACGCCTGCAGTGGAACAACCATATGATCTGCCTGATTCGCAAGCTCGAGCCGTTGGACACAGAGGACGAGATCAACGCGGTCGTCGATATCTACCTGCTGGTGGACCCCGACGACGGCAACGCGGCGCACTTCGCCAAAGAGTCGCTGATCCAGCACGCGGAAGCGGCCCTGCCGGTCGTCGAGGCACGGATCGAAGCGGCGGACGAGGCCGACGACCCGGGCGACCTCGACACCCTCATCGCCGCGATCGAAAAAAGCCTGCCCGAGGACACCGAAGACGGCGACGCGTATGAGACGGAAGACGAAACAGACAGCGACGAACTGACCGACGACGAGTAGCCTGCCGATGCTTCGCACCCTGGCGGCATCTTCCCAACGACAACGAGCCGCCCACCCGAAAGGCCCTGTCACTTGGCGGACGTGCCGATGACCCGGGGCTTCAGCTTGGCCGCCCAGGGCTTCAGCAGCTTTTGTATGTTGTCCCAGTAGGGCTCGTACTTCTTCGGCTTCGGCGGGCGGAGGGTGTAGCAGTTGACATTGACGCCGCACTCCCTGCGCGGTATCGAGCGGACGATATTGAGGATGCGGCCGGCGCCGGCCTTGCGCCACTCGTACGGGTGGGTGCCGCCGACCAGCTCGCTCCAGTACATGTCGCCAACGCCGCTCCGCACTCTGATGCCCGGTCCGGCGTTCGCGCTCGGGAAGCTGACGATCACGTGGAACGCGTGCCGCGGCAGGTTGTGGTACGCCGGCCCGGCCCAGTAGACGTAGTACTGCGTCTCGGCGGGGGTCGCGTTGCGGCCGTGGCCGACCCGCTGCTCGAGCACGCGGTACAGGATCGGCTCGCCGTCGCCCGGCTTCTCGTCGACCGGCTTCGCCAGCGAGTTCGCATCGGAGAGGGTCACGGTGTTCTCCACGCCGTTCTCCAGCACGGTCACCGCGTAGTAGCTCTTGCCCGGCACCCGGGGATGGTGTACGTACAGCCCGGTGTGGAGCGGGAGCTGCTCGCCGGTCCACTCGGGCAGGTTCTTGTGCGTGCCGCCCGGCTTGAGCTTGCCGTCGGGCGGATTCTTGATAACGTAACGCGGCACGATCACGCTCGGCCGCAGGCCGGTCCAGTTCTCGCCGCGACAGGTGTGCTCGTGGATGCGGCCGTCGTAGCCGCTGAGCGAATAGGTCTCGTCGACCCACTCCGCCTCGGCCAAGTTCGCGGCGGTGATCGGCTTCGTGTGGCGGTAGATCCGGTACCACACCGCTCGCCGCGGAATGCTCTTCAGCTTCCACCACGTGTGCGTCATCTTGGGGAACGCCTTGATGAACGTGGTCTCGAACTCCTTCCACGTCACCGGGTCCTTCGTGATGAGCTTGTCGATCTCGGTCCAGGTGATGAACGTCTGCCCCTTGCGATGGACCGCCCGGATGTTCGTCGGCTGCGCGGGCAGCACCCCGGCCGGCTTGCCCTCGTACCGGATCTCGAGCGTCGACTGCCAGTGGACCCAGTAGACGAAGTCCTTGACGAGGAAGCCGAGGTTAGGCCGCTTCCCGGCGACCCACTCCTGGACGACCTTCGTCACGTCGAACGAGCGGAAGCGTGGCGGCTCGAGTTCGAGCGGCTTGGGGTCGGGCGCCGGCACCCCGTCGGCGCCATTGTGCAGCGGGTAGATGAGGACCGGCCGCGTGGGCGAGAACTCGCCGTGGATGCGGAGCGGGTCGTAGTAGCCCGGCTCCATGTACGCGCGACTGTTCACGGTCAGCTTCGGCTTGTCGGTCGACATCCGCAGCGACGCCTGGTAGATGCGTGTGCCGGGCTTGATCTGCGACAGGTCGTAGCGGAGCACGGTCGGGCCCTTGCCGTCGTGCTCGCACGTCATCGTGCGGTGGCGGCACTTCTTCTGGCTGCCCCACCACTCGACCGCCATCTGGCCGCGGCCTTCGGCCGACCGGCTCGGCGCCGCACAGCCCAGCATCACCACCGCACACAGCCACACCAGGTTCTTCTTCATTGGGATTCCCTCCGACCGGGGTTGCGTCTCGCCCGGGCATTCTAGTTCGTGGCGCGGCACAGGGCAAGCGCTGGCACCGCCGAGAAAAAAACCGGATTTCTTGCACCCTTTCGGGTCGCCGGCGCCATATATTCTCAGGTGGTACGAGGAGCCTACGATGCGTCGCGATGAGCTGACCGCGCTGATCCGAACCCACCAGGCCGAGCTGTACCGATACCTCCGCTACCTCGGGGCCGATCGCAGCTCGGCCGAGGACCTCGTACAGGAGACGTTTCTGGCCGCCTTACAGAGCGACGTAGACCTGGAGCCAGGCGCCTCGGCCGCTGCCGCGTGGCTGCGCGGCGTCGCACGCAACCTGTTCCTGCAATGGTGCCGGCGGAACCGGACCAGCCCGGTCCGCATCGACAGCGAGACGGTCGAACGGGCCGAGGCGGCCTGGCACTCCGTCTTCCTGCGCGGCGGCGACGGATTCGACTACGTCGAGGCGCTGCGGAAGTGCTACGAGGGCCTGCCCGACAGGCAGAGGCGGTTGCTCGACCAGCGCTACGGCAAGAAGATGTCCCGCGCCCGAATGGCCGAGGCCGCGTCGATGACCGAGAACGGGATCAAGTCGCTGCTGCGGCGAGTTCGGGCGGCGCTGGCCGACTGCATCAAGCGGCGGCTGAGGCTGGCAGGAGCATCGCGAGGATGACCGAGCACGAGGACAGACTGATCCGGGTGTTGCTCTGCGAGGTGCTCGGCGGCGAGCGGCCGCCGGACGTTGCGGAACGTGTCCTGGCCCGGGCGTTCGCTCGGCGGGGGGGCGGGCGGCGCTGGACCGTGCGGGTCGCCGCTGCCGCGGCGCTGGTGATCGTGGTTTCGGCGGGATGGATCCTTCTGCAAGGCGGGTATCCCGGGCCTCGGATCAGCGGCGACTATCAGGTGGTCGGCGGCGGGCCAGTGCGGCGGGGCACTGTGGTCGCGACCAGAGGCGGCCGCGCCGAACTCTTCCTCGGGGGCTACTGCCGCGCCGAGATGGCGCCGGGCACCCGGGTACGGATCGTCGGCCGGCCGCGGGCCGAGAGCCTGGCCTTGCAGCAGGGCACGCTGACCTGCGACGTGGACCGCGCCCGGGGCGCATTCACGGTGACAACCGATGTCGGAACGGCCGAGGTGATTGGAACGAAGTTCGAGGTCACGTTGACCGACGAGAAAGGAGGCGAGAAGATGATGGGAAGGCAGATGTTCGTTCGCGTGCTGGTGGGGACGGTGCTGTTGCACGGTGTCTGGGGCAGCGTCGAGTTGGCCGCCGGCGAAGAGGCGGCCGTCCCGCCGCAGGGCAAGATCTACGCCGGCAAGCCGGTCTACCGCGCCAAGACCCACCCTGCGTGGGCCGAGAAGGGGCGGGTCATCGGCCCGGTTCGCCCCGGAGCGCCGGCGTGCAAGGTCGAAGTCGTTAACGCCGCAGGCACGGTCGTCACATCGGCGACGCTGGCGAAGGGTGCCAAGGGCTACGAACTCGAGTTCCTCGCGCCGGCGGTCTACACGCTGCGCGTCAGCGCGGCCGGCTTCGCGACGCTCGAGGTCAAGGGACTCGAGGTGAGGGCCAAGCACGACGTGTCCGTCGCTCTGGAGTTCGATGCGGCGGGCGAGCAGCCCGCGCCCGGAGAGAAGAAGATCCACGCGGGCAAGCCGGTGTACCGGGCAAAGAACCATCCGGCGTGGGCGGAGAAAGGCCGGATCATCGGGCCCATCCGGCCGGGGGCCCCGGCGTGCAAGATCGAGGCGGTTGGCGCCGCAGGCGCCGTCGTGAAGTCGGCGACGCTGGCGAAAGGCGCCAAAGGCTACGAGCTCGGGTTCCTGGCGCCGGGCGCATACACGTTGCGCGTCACCGCCGAGGGCTACCCGAAACTTGAGGTCAAGGGCCTCGAGGTCCGGGCCAAGCACGACGTCTCCGTCGCTATTGAGTTCGGGAACTGAACGCCCGGCGCGAGGGCGGGCAGACCCAACCACGAGGACACGAAGGGCACGAAAACGCACAAAGGGGCCGGCCGGCCGCCGGCTGGCCGTCCCTTCGCGTTCCCTGGTGTCCTTGGTGCCTTTGTGGTCAGGCCCCTCATCCCCCCGGATAGAACTGCGGGAGCCAGGCGCGGTGGGCCTCGAAGAGCTCGTCGATGACCTTCTCGATGATGTCGAGGTCGCGGTGCGCGGGGTGCGCCATCGCGGCCTGGAGCACGAGCCGCCGGTCGCCCGAGACCGCCGCGTCCACGGTCAGCTTCGCGAACGCATACGCGTCGCGCACCATCCCCTCGACGCTGAACGGTAGGGCGCCCGCGTTGATGGGCACCGGCCCGTCGCTCGTCATCGTGGCGCCGACCTCGACGACCGCCTCGGCCGGCAGGTTTGGCACCGTGCCGTTGTTGACCACGTTGACCGTCTCGAGGGTCCGCGTGTCGTTGGCGATGGCGTGGACGGCGCCGATGGCCTGGTCGCCATGCGCCGCGTCCTCCTCGTCGTGCGCGGCGATCAACGCCGCGCCTGCGTCGAGCTGCCGCTGAATCTCCGCGCGCTTCTGCGCGCCCAGGTCCTGGAGCCACGTCGACCGGTGCTCGAAGCTCGGGTCGAGATGAATCTCCTGCAGCTTGCGCAGGTTGTAGTAGTACCGCGCGTAGTAGACCGAGCCGGGCAGGATGCCGTAATACTTGTAGAGCCTGCACGCGTCCGCCTCGACTACGTTCAGCAGCGGGTTGCCGTCGATGGGCTCGTAGCCCGCCGCGCCGGAGAGGTCGGCGTTGTCGATCAACTCGTCCATGATCTCGTACAGGTCGCGGCCCCGGTGTTCGAGCCGGAGGCACCAGGTGTGGTGGTTGACGCCGGCGGTGTAGGCATCGATCTCGTGGGCCCGGCTGGTCGGGATCTTGAGCAACTTGGCGGCGAGCCACTTGACGCCCCACACGCCGTCGCACAGGCCGAGCGTCCGCTCGTGCCCGGCGCGGATGCTCGCGTCGCAGACCATGTTCGTCGGGTTCGTGTAGTTGATCAGCCACGCCTTGGGGCACTTGCGTTGGATCGCTTCCGCGATCTTGACCACGTGCGGGATGCAGCGCAACGCCATGAACACGCCGCCGACGCCGACGGTCTCGATGCCGAGCTCGCCGTACTTCTCGGGAATCGTCTCGTCGAGGTAACGACATTCCAGCCCGCCGGGGCGGATGACCGACAGCACGAAGTCCGCGCCGTCGAGCGCCTGCTCGAGGTCCATCGTGTACGAGAACGTGAGCGGGATGTTCCCGTTCTTCGCGCCGGCCTGGCCCCACTCGCACATCTGCTTGACAGTCGGCTCGTTGATGTCGTGCAGGACCACGTCGCTGCGGGCGAGGCCGCCGTCTTTCGCGTGACGGGCCAGACTGGCGAACATCGACGTCATGTACGCCGACCCGCCGCCGATGATGCACATCTTCACCCCGGGCATTTCCCTTCCTTTCAGTGTGCCTGTCACACTGCTCCGATGGAACGTCCTGTGCAGGCATGGCTTACGCCGTCGCATGTCAATTCGGCCGCTGACGGCCGCCGAGTCTGGGCTCAACGCATACGGCGGATGACCCGTCATCTGCGGTGAGAGTCTCTCTTCTCAGCCATGCTCCGCGCTGGGTCAGGCCGAACTTCTTCTCCATTCCATCGACGAAACGCGGCGAGCCCACGAAGTACTTGGTGGCCAGCGAGATGGCGGGCCTGCCCGCCTCCTCCTCCAGGAATCTGGCGTAGGAGCGATAGCGCGCCGCGGCGTCGGCGCCGCTGGCGAGGTAAAAGGGATGAAAGTCCAGGACCGCCGGATTCTCGTCTCGCAACGCCCGGTGGCCGCACCAGCGGTACTCGAGCGGGGTCGCCACCATCTGTGCGCGAACGGGATTCAGGTCCAAATACGCCATAGAACGCCAGAAATAGGTGTTTCCCTCGATGATCGTGCTTCGGAAGCGTCCCTCCCACAGGTGCCCGTGGCGGCCGGCGAACTTGTTGAAGCGGCGGCTGAACGAACTGCTGATCCAGTGCATGGTTTTTGAGAGCGTGTCGTCGCGGCCGACCTGGAAGACCATGTGGACGTGGTTCGTCATCAGGCAATAGTTGTAGAGCGCGAGCGGGAAGCGTTTCCGCGCCTCCTGGATGATGTCCAGAAACAGTTGCAGCGAGGGCACGTTGAACAGAAACTCGCGGTTGTTGCAGCGCAGGGTGACGTGATGGAGGGCGTGTGCGTAAGTGAATCGAGGCGGTCGCGACATCCGTTCCTCCTGCAAGACCAACATACGAAGTATAGCTCAATCTGGGGCGAATTGCAAGCCGGTTTCGTAAGTAGATGCCATTGAGGAGGATATGACTGAGCAGTGTGACAGGCACAGCGGTGCAGCGGTGCAGCCGCTAGACCTCCAGACTCAGACTTCCGACCGCATACCAGCCGTCGTCCTCGGCCTCGTCGACCGCGAGTCGGATCGCCGGCTCGCGCGTGTTCGGATCGACCAGCGCCAGGTGCACGTCGTACTCACCCGGCGCGATGTCGCCAGGCAGCGCAAGCTGCACAGCTTCGTCACGACGTCCCGGCAGCCACCCTCTCACCGACATGTCCGTACGGACAATCCGTTCGCCGCCGCTCCCACGCAGCCGGAACGCCAACACGTGGTCGCGATACGGCGGTGCGACGCCGACGTTTTCCCATTCCATCTTGATCGGCACCGTCTCGCCGGCCTTCGCACTCTCGGGATACTCGATCGAACGAATGGCCAGCCGGTAGCCGAGCCTCTTGAGAAACTCCTCGATCTCGGGCCGGGCTTCCGGCGGGACAGCGGCGGACTTGTTGTTCAGGTACGACCCGTGAAGGTCGAGGCCGTACTTGAAGATGTGGCAGACGTCCCAGCCCTCGTTGACCCACTTGCGGACGTCCCAGCACGACTCCCACGCGACGGGCGCGGTCTTCCAGGCATCCTCCGCGCCCGCCTCGGCGATCCGCTGCCGGTAGCAGTGCTCCATGTGGTTCCACGTATCCGAGAACCCGCCCATGTCGCCGAGGCAGTCGGCCCGCCAGCCGACGCCGTGTTCGGCGCAGCGCTTCATCCCCTCCGTGTCGCCGATCAGGTACACCATCGGCTGGCTGGGAAAGGCGCGTCGCCAGGCGTCGTTGACCCTGCGGCATGTTTCGGGCGACGGAATCTGGTAGCCCGTGCCGGACATGTGCCACTCGCCCCACAGGCCGACCGTGCCGACGTCGACGAGGTCGAGGTCGGGGTGGCCGTCGTACCGGGCGCCCAGCTCGGCAATGAAGCGGAAGTGCTCCTTCTGGAACATCGCCGAGTCCATTTCCGGCGACCAGTGCCAGTCGGGCGGAGCGTGGTTGGGCGCGTCGTGGTACGGAACGTCCGGCGTCTTCGCCTTCTTCGGCCAGGTCTTGCGGCGGCCGTAGGTGTATTCGAACCCGGGGCAGCCGACGTCGCGGAGCCACTTCGGGCAACCGGGCGTGTCGCCCGTGCTGCAGCACATCACGCGGAACGCGAGCTTTTGCCCGGCGGCGTGCGCTTTGGCCAGATGGTCGTCGATCAGCTCGAACCGGACCTCGCCATCGGCCGGCTCGAGCTGGGACCAGTAGTATCGGAAGTATGCCACTGTGCTGGGCAGGCCATCCAGCGCGGGGTCTTCGTCCGCGAAGTGATGGAACGTCTGCCAGCCCATCCCCGGGTTGGCCAACAACTCCTCGGACATGGTGAAATCCGTGTGCACTGCTCCTCTCCGCAGATGGATACGGCGCGGGTAGTGTAGCGGGGTATGCGGACAATGGCAACAGCAAGGGGGGCGTAGAAACTGCCCCGCTCTCGCGACGCATGTACGTGTTGTGCCTTTCCAGAATACTAGAATACTAGAATACTAGTATTCTAGAAAAGTGTAAACGCGCGCGCCGTTCTGGAGTGGATCCTCTGAACGGGGGGTATTTCGGAGCAGTCGCCGCCTGCGGCG
>CAZDHT010000014.1:0-40087 GCA_964505325.1 uncultured Planctomycetota bacterium
GGGTCACCGTTTTTCGCACCCCGCGCGGTGGCGAAAGGCTGGCGGAAAACGGGGAGTGCCACTTGCTGCCTGCCCGACGCAGGCGGGGCTGTCCCCGCTTTCCGCCTTCACTTAGCTGAAGTGTTACCTCTCGAGAAGTTAGGGACGGGATAAGGCCTGAGCCCGAAGCTCCAGCCGGACCATGTTCAGGGCGTGCTTGGCGGCGCGGTCCTTGATGACCGTGCGGGCGCCGCGCAGGGCAAGCTTACGGTGCGAGGTGTGAGCCGCGGTCGCCACGGCCACGTGGACCGTGCCGACCGGCTTGGCGGCAGACCCGCCCGTCGGGCCGGCGATCCCGGTGATCCCCACACCGATGTCCGCCCCGGAACGCTCCCTCACCCCCTCCGCCATCCATCGGGCCACGTCTGCGCTGACCGCGCCCGCCGTGTCGAAGAGCTCCGCCGGCACGCCGAGCAGGCGGGTCTTTGACGCGTTGCTGTACGTGACGACGCCTTCGAGGAAATGCGCGGAAATCCCCGGCACGTCGGTGAGGCAAGCGCCCACCAACCCGCCGGTGCAGGACTCGGCCACCGCGAGGGTACGCCCTTGTGACTCGAGCAGCCGCGCCACCACCTGCTCCAGGGTGTCGGCGTCATCGCCGAAAACCGCGTCGCCCAGCAAACTCCGGGCCTTTGCCAGTTCCGGCTCGATCAGCCCGAGCGCGGCCGCCCGCGTGGCGGCGCGGCTGGTGAACTTGACACTGATGATGCCTTCGGAGGCAAGGAACGCGACCTTCGGGTCCCCGACCAGCTCCATCTGCGCCGCCAGCTTTTCGGAGATGAGCGACTCCGACATCCCGAAGCACTTGAGCATCCGAACGGCGATCGCGCCGTCCCCCTTCGGCAGCAGTGGAACGGCGGCGCCCTCGAACATCGCTTTCATCTCGCGCGGCACGCCTGGGAGGACGAATACCGAGGCAGCGCCGATATCCACACGGAACCCGGCGGCCGTGCCCGTGGCATTCGGAAAGACGTCGCTCCCGCGCGGGACGGTCGCCTGTTTCGCATTCGACGCGGGCATCTCAATCCCGCGAGCGGCGAAAATCTGCTCGACGTGTTCCAGCGAGGGCGGATCGAGCACGAGTTCGGCCCCGGCTGCAGCGGCGACCGCTTCGCGCGTCAGATCGTCATGCGTCGGGCCGAGGCCGCCGGTGACGATCACCACCTCCGAGCGCCCCGCCGCCAGCTTCACCGCCTCGACGATCTCGGACTGGATGTCGCGGACCGCAGCATGCGCCGCGACGACAATGCCAAGGTCGGCCAGCCGCTGCGACAGCCACGCGGCATTCGAGTCCACAATCTGCCCCGACACCACCTCGTCGCCTACGGATAGGATCTCGGCCTGCACTACTGCGTCTTCCTCCGGCGCTTAAGCTTCGCCTTGACCTTCTGCCAGCCGGTCTCGTGCAGCCACTTCAGAATGATGTCAAACTCCGCCACCGGCCAGCGAAGCTTCTTCAGAAGAACCAGCGTGGCCACGAACGCGATCAGCACGGCGACGGCCGGGATGCCGAGCGCCACCACCCGGCCGATCGCGACCGCGAGCCCCGTCGGCATGCCCGTTGGCACCAGCTTCTCCACCACGCCGTCCGGGGTCGCTATCTTGAGTTCAACCAGTCTGACGAACGGGCGCCCCATCGCCACCAACTGCTGCAGCAGCCGCCACTTGGCCAAGGCACCGACCCACAGCCATTCCCATGCCACGAGGGCCGTAGCCGCGGAAACCAGCACCGCCTGCAGCACGAACCTCAGCGCGTCGCGCGCGCGGAACAGCTTCAGCTCGAAATGCAGAATCCCGCAGAGAATGAGGTTCTTGAACGCGCGCGAAAGCGGATAGGCGAGCGCCACGACGATGAACGGCGTGAGGCCGTGAGCACGCAGCCAAGCCCCCGCCGCCGACTCCTGGCTCCGCACGACGTCGAACGCCACATAGAGAAAGCCGATCTGCGCAAACGACGCCACCGCGCCGATCAGCGTCGGCAGCCACGTGTTCTGCAGCGAGAAATACGTCTGCATCAGCACCATCTCAGTCGCGTAGAAAATGAACCCTAGCGAGTAGAGCGCCAGCGCGAGCGCCGTGGCATCGACCAGCTCCGGGTCCACCCCCTTCACGGCCAGCAGTTCAATCACCGGCTGCCGAAGGATCACGACGACCGCGGTGAGTGGCAGGAAGAACAGCACGATCATCTTGATCGCGTTCGAGACGACCTCCGACAGAGCTTTCAGGTTCTGCTTGGTGAACATGTCGCACAGGAACGGGAACATCGCCATGCTGAGCGCGAGCGGAATGATCGCCATCGGCGCCTCGCCGAACGACTTGGCGATCTTGATGGCGCCGAATGCCCCGGTCTCCAGGTCCGTCGCGTAGCTGTCCTGAACCACGTCTCGGGTGCGGGCCACCGCCACACCCATCAATACGGGATACGCCAGGAGGAACACCTTCTGGAGCAGCGTCCTTTCCCGGAGGCGCCGGAGTAACAGCCACGATATCAGCCCTCGAATGCTGAAGAACAGCAGCGCAGTGAGCAACGCCAGTCCGGCGAACCCCGCCTGTCCCGGCCATGCCCCGCGCCAGCCCAGCAACGGCGCCGCCAGTAACGCCGCGGCCAGGACGACCGCGAACTCAACGAGCCAACGCGCCGCGTGCTTGAAGATCGGGCGCCAGTACGGCACGGTGAACCGGTACCTCGCCAGCTTGCCTCTGAGCCCGGCGAAGTGCGTGAGCAGCTTCGCCGGCGACGACAGCACGAACGCCAGCGCGGCCCAAATGGCCGGCGCGCCAAACACCCAGAACGCGACCGCGAACACCAGCGCGTGGACGAACCGGTGCATGCCGATACCCGCCGCCGCGTGGCCGAAACGCTTGTAGGAATTGAGCAGCGCGTGCGTGAACGAGCCCAACGCCACAAAGAACAGCGCCGGCAACATGCACCGGCAAAACTGGATGGCCAGGTTCGCCGTGTCGCCGTGCTTGGCGATCCATGGGCGAGCGATGAAATGCACCACCTCCGACATGCTGAAGTTGAGGACCACCACCGTCGCAAGCAGCACGGGGATCAGCAGGTTGACGAACGAGTTGGCGAACCGCCACGCGTGGTCCTCCCCCTTCAGCTCCCGCTCCTCCGAGAACAGCGGAAGAAAAACCGGGAAGATGAACTTGTCGAAGACGACGTACAACGAGAAGATGACCGTGCCTTCGGCGAAGGTGTAGGCGTCGAGGATGTACTTGTCCTGCTTGCCGCCGAACTGGTTGAGCGCGAGGACTTTGACGATGAGGCCGCCGAACTTCCAGAAGACCTGGAAGATGAAGATGGTGACCATCGCGCGAGCGATGCGGCGCCCGAGATGTTCTTCGGTCAAGACCTGTCCTGCTGCGGCCGGAAAAGCGAATCGAATAAGAGACGGGTATTCTCGCGCAGATTGTACTCGTTTTCCACCTTCTTCCGCGCGTTGCGGGCGCGCTGAAGCGTGCCCCCGCGGTCCGACAGCGCCGCCCGGACGGCTTGGGCCAGCCTGTGCGGATCGTCGGGACGCACGAGCGCGCCGGTTTCGCCGTCGATCACGAACTCACCCACGCCCCCGGCATCGCAGGCCACGATAGGCAGCCCGACCGCCGCCGCCTCCAGCAGGACGTTCGGCACGCCGTCCCTGTCGCCGTCCCGCGCCACCAACGATGGCACCACCAGCACGTCGGAATCGCCCATCTTCGCACGAAGCGCCTCCGGCGACAGCCAGCCGGGCAGCGTGACCCGTTCTTCCAGCCCGAGCTGCGCGATCTGCTCCCGCAGCCTCGCCGCCAACGGGCCCCGGCCCGCAATCTCGCAGGTGCAGTCGTCGAGCGCCCCCACCGCCTCGATCAGGGAACTCAGGCCCTTCTTCTCAACGAACCTCGCCGCCGCCAGAAGTCGGGCCGGAGAGTGCAACGTCCGCGCGGGGCTGAATTCGTAACCGGCCGCGTCGATTCCGTGCCGTATCAGAACCAGGCGGTCGTGAAAGCGCGCCGGGACCTTCGAGGCGAGGTCATCCAGCGCCGCCTGGCTGCACAACGCGACGCGCTCGGCAGCCGCGACCTTGTGCTTCAGCGCCACGCCATCGGCGAACACGTCGCGCGCGTGCGCGGACATGGTGAAAGGCAGCCGCAGCATCGCGGCGATCATCATCCCGACGGCCGCGGGCTTCGTGGCAAAATGCGCGTGCACCCGCTCGATCCCCTTGGCCTTGATGTCTCGCGCGTACGCCGACGCGCGGTCCAGCCCCCCCACGAACTCCTTCCATGCCTTGATCCGCAACGCCGCCAGGTCACCGAACGGGAGCCTCGCGACGGCGCGCCACGTGCGTGGCAGACAAGAAAGCCACACGTGCTTGCCCAGCACGCACCACGGACAGGCGAATCCCTCCTCACAAACGATCGGATAAACGGCCACCTCGGCGCCCAGATCCCGGAGCGCCTCGACCTCGCGCTGGATGAACTGCTCGCTCGGGCTGGGATAGGCCCCCACGATGTAGGCGATCTTCATGTTCCGCGCTCCGCGGTCTCGCACAGGACCTCAAGGGTCCTCCGACCGGTCTCGGCCCAACTGTACTGCGCGGCGACCTCGCGGCCGCGGCGGGCCAACTCCGCCGCGAAGTCTTTCTCCGTTAGGACCTTCTCCAGCGTCCGGCGCAGTCCGGCGAGGTCCTCCGCGGGGAAGTGCGCCGCCCCGTCGCCGGTCACTTCGACCACGGCGGCGTCTTCCGACGTGATGGTCGCCGTCCCCGAGAGCATCGCCTCCAGCGGCGGGATGCCGAATCCCTCGGCGTGCGACGGATAAACAAACACATCCGCGCCCGCGTACAGTGCCGGCAGATCATCGTCATGTACGTAGCCCGGAAAAACAACGTGCTCCTCGCAGCCGAGCTGCCGGACCAGTCTCGTGAGGCGCCGTGCCTGGTGCCGCTTCTTCCCCGCCACCACCAGCGTATGCGGCAGCTTCTTGTTCATCCTGGCCGCAAAAAACGCCTCCACCAGGCGACGGAGGTTCTTGTTCGGCTCGATGTTGCCCACGAACAGAACGTATGGCGTCTCGATGCCGTACTTCTTCAGAGCGGGGCGCGTCTCACGGGGCGGGTCCCGGAACCGGTCGTCCACTGCCAGAGGCACCACCCGGATCCGTTCGCTCGGGACCCGAAGCACCCGCTCGATGTCCTTCGCGACGGCGCGCGTCGGAGCGATGACCCGCGCGGCGCGGTCAGCCGACGCCGGCAGAGCCCATCGGTAATACCGCGCGGTCTCGGGCCTCACCCGCTTCGGATGCTTGAGCGCGTTCAGATCGAAGATGCCAAGTACCATCGGCGCCCGCAGCGCGCCGGGGAACACGTAGCCGGGAGCGTAGAACACGTCGAGGTTGTCCCGGTCCACATGCCGCGGCATCACGTAGCACTCGTGCACGATGCGGAGTATTCTCGATCCCGCGATCAGCGGCGTCCGCACCACGCGGCAGTTCGCCCTGTTGCTCAGGACATCGGGGAACTCTTTGTTCGCGTAGATGACGAACTCGTGCGCCTGCGAGGCGTCCGCCATCGCCTCGATGGTGCGGGTGATCGCCTTGCCGACACCGGTCGGCCGCGCCTTCACCAGATGTGCGTCAATCCCGATCCGCAACGGGGCATCCCCTCACTGAAGCAGCCGGTCGTAGAGGTCCTGAATGCTCTGCACGTAGCGATCCGCGGAGAACTTCTCGCAGACGGCCTGCCGGGCGGCGCGGCCCAGTGCCGCGGCCCGGTGCTGGTCCGCCAGCAGCGCGGTCACGGCGTCGGCCATCGCGTCCACGTCGAACGGCTCGACGAGCAGCCCGGTCCGGTCGTGCTCGATGATCTCGGCCGGCCCGCCGCAGCGGAACGCGACGACGGGCGTCTCGCACGCCATCGCCTCGATGACCACGCGGCCGAACGGCTCGTTCTCCGACGCGACGACAAGCACGTCCAGCGCGTTCATCACCGCCGCGGTGTCGTCGCGCCAGCCGGTGAATATGACCACGTCGCCCAGGCCGAGGTCCGCCGCCTGGGCACGAAGCTTGTCCAGCAGCTTTGGATGATCGCCGAAGCGGTTGTCGCCGACGACGAGGAACCGCGCGTCGGGCAACCGCGCGGCGACCTTCGCCGCCGCAGCAAGGAAGCGGTCGTGCCCCTTCCACGGCACGACCTGGCCGACGATGCCCGCGACTGGTGTCGAATCACCGGGGCCCAACCCGTCCCGCAGCGCCGCCCGGTCTCCGGGAGCGAACTGCGCCGTGTCGACGCCGTTGAACACCACCGTCGTCTTCTCCGCGGCGCCCCGCACCTGCCGAACGGATCCCCGGATCGTCTCGGAGACGACGATGATGGCCGAGGCGGCCCGCACCAGCGCACGGTCAATGCCCCGGAACCCGGTCAGGCGGACGTCGCGCACGTGCCAGATGACCGGCGCCTGCCGCGTCCGCCCGCGGACCGAACCGAACAGGAACGCCGTGGTCGAGTTGCAGTGCACGATGTCCGCCTCGACCTCGTCGATCAGGCGGGCGATGCGTTTCCGGGCGCGGAAGTAGCCAAAGAAGAAGCGCAGCAGCGGGAAGGGATTACGCGTGCGGCGGAGCCGGAACAACGGCACCCCGTAGCAGGGAATGTCCAGCGCGTCCAGTCGCTCGACCAGCGGCCCGTCCCCCGGCGTCACTACCGCCGGGTTGAACCGCGCCCGGTCGAGCCGCTCGAGCAGCACGAGCAGGCTGTGCTCGGCCCCGCCGAGCTGCGACGTGTGACTGATGTAGAGGATGTTCTTCATGCGTCAGACGTTGAAGCGAATCTGAAGGACGTCGCCGTCCTGAACCACGTACTCCTTGCCCTCCAGCCGCTCCTTGCCCTTGGCCTTCACCTCGCGCTCCGAGCCGAGCTCTTCGAGGTCCTTGAAGTGAACCACCTCGGCGCGGATGAAGCCGCGGGCGATGTCCGAGTGGATTTGCTCGGCGGCCTCGACCGCGGTCTTGCCCGCCTCGAGCGCCCACGCCCGCAGCTCGTCGCGGTTGTGCGTCAGGAACGTAATGAGCCCGAGCACGTCGTACGACATCCGGACGAGCCGGTCGCGGGCCAGCTCCCCGATGCCGAGGTCTGCCAGGAACTCCGCCCGGTCCGCCTCGTCGAGCTCGACCAACTCGTCCTCGATCTTGGCGCAGAACGCCAGCGAGTTCTCCGGCGGCAAGCCGCGCAACGAATCGCCGGACGCGATGTCCGACTCATTCACGTTGACGACGTGGATACAGGGCTTGCCCGTGAGGAACCGGAACCCGCGGAGCTGCTTCTCCTCCTGGGCGTTCAGCTCGACCTGATCGAGGTGCTCGCCGTTCTCGACTGCGGCAAGGCACCGCTCCAGCGCCGCCAGCTCGACCCTGTTCTGCTCCCGCTCCGGTGTCGGCTTGTTCACATCCCTGCGGAGCCGACTAACCCGCTTCTCGATCACCGCCATGTCGAGGGTGAGGAGCTCGTCGTCGATGTCGCGAAGGTCGCGGACCGGATCGTTGCTCCCGCGCGGGTTCGGCTCCTCGCCGCAATCGAACGCTCGGAGCACCTTGATGACCGCGTCCGAGTCGCGAACGGCCGCCGCCGCCGAGCCCTCCGCGCTGGCTCCGCCCGCGGACGCCGAGAACAGGCCCGGCACCTCGAGATACTCGACCGGCGCATACGTGACCTTCTTGGGCTGGAGCATCTCTGCAAGCACGTCAACGCGGCGGTCCGGCACCTTGACCACCGCCACGTGCGCCTCGCCCGGCCGCGCGTACGCGTGCGGATCCTCGTGCCGGCCCGTAAGGGCGTTGAAGACCGTCGTCACGCCCGACTGCGGCAGTCCGATGATCGACAGCTTCATACAGGCGAGTATATCACCCTCGTCCGACTCTCACAAGTTCAACGCAAGGCAAATTGGCCGTGCATCGTATGCCGACAAGGTGTTGCGCCGCGTCGGGAGAGGGCCCTGGCTGTGGTCGGCCTCCATGAGACAGGGCCGCGGTCATGGACCTCGGCTACAGCCGCGCGTGCCGAAGGGCCACATCGCAAATGCTTGACGCTCCAAGAGATGTTGCGGGGATATGGGGGTTGGTGTAGAATTGATGTGTTCGCTTTTCTCCGCTTGGGAAGCCCCGAAAGAATGAAGCGGCGACAGACGCGCGCGGTGCACAAGGGGACGGTTCAGGTGGGCGGCGGAGCGCCCGTCTCGGTGCAGTCGATGGCCAAGACCCACACCGAAGACGTGGACGCGACGGTCCGGCAGATCCACGAACTCGAAGAGCTGGGCTGCGACATCATCCGCGTGGCGGTGCCAACCATGAAATCCGCCGCGGCTATTGGGGCGATCAAGAAGGCGATTCGGGTTCCGCTGGTCGCGGACATCCACTTCGACCATGGCCTCGCGCTCGAATCCATCGCTCAGGGCGCGGACTGCGTCCGGATCAACCCGGGCAACATGCGCAGCGAAGCGGACGTGGCGGAGGTGGTCCAGGCGGCGAAGCAGGCCGGCATTTCGATCCGTGTCGGGCTGAACTCCGGCTCGATTCGGCCGCGCGGCGGCGAGGTGCCCGCCGAGAAACCCGATCTGGCCGGGCTGATGGTCGATGCCGCGCTGGGATACTGCGAGTTTATGGAATCGCTCGGCTTCGGCGACATCGTCGTGTCGCTCAAGGCATCCGACGTGCCGACGACAATGACCGCGTACCGGGCCTTCGCCGAGCGGGTCGATTATCCGCTGCATCTGGGCGTGACCGCGGCCGGCCCAATCGAGTCGGGCACGGTCAAGTCCGCCATCGGGATCGGCGGGCTGCTGGCGGAGGGGATCGGGGACACGATCCGGGTGTCGCTGACCGGTCCGCCGCACGAGGAAGTGCTGCTGGGCCACGAGATTCTCAGAGCGCTCGGCTTGGAGGCCGGCGGCGCGGAGATTATTTCCTGCCCCACGTGCGGCCGTTGCCAGATCGACATCGTCCGGCTGGTCGAAGAGGTCAAGCAGAAGATGCCGCCGGTCGAGGCGCCCCTCACGGTGGCGGTGATGGGGTGCGTGGTGAACGGGCCGGGCGAGGCGTCGGAGGCCGACGTCGGCATCGCCGGCGGGAAGGGATTCGGGTACGTCTTCCGCGGTGGCGAGCAACTTCGCAAAGTCCCGGAGGAAGCGCTTGCTGACGAACTCATCCGCGAAATCAAAGCCGTCCTGGCTGGGAAGTAGAGCGCGGATCGTGGTGGCGCTTGTCCCGCTGGTCGCCGGCTGCGCCGACCACATCATCCCCGTGTTGGTGCCGATCCGCACGGCGCGGGTCAAGCCCGGCGGCCCGCACCAGGCACTGGTGATTCTTCCGAACAACGCCGTGGCGTCGGTGTACCTCAACTTTGTTTACGCCGGCGGCCGGATCGCGATCTCGGGAATCGCCGTCGTCAACCATTCCCCCGACAAGATCACCCTGCTGCCCGAGAAGTCGATCGTGTACGTGGACGACGGCAACCGGCTCAAGTTCACTGGCTACCAGGAACTTAACCGCGACGCCCGGCGCATCGACCGTCAGATCCTCGAAAAGCTGCCGCCGGGGTCGAAGGGAGTGTGGATTGCTGCCGAGCCGAAGTTCGTGACCCAGAGCGAGATCCGTGGACCAACCGTGGTCCTTACTTACCGGGTTGGGGAACACGAAGGGTTCGTCAAGGTTCAGTATCGTGCTCTGTGGGATTTGTCCGGCCCGTGAGGAGTTGTCTCATGCGGAGAGCCGGGGCCGTGCTTCTGGTCGTGCTTGCGAGCGGCAGTCTGCGTGCCGCTCCGGACGCATTCGAGAAGGCGGCGGCCGAGATGAAGAAGGAGTTGGGCAGGGGATTCATCGTCGAGCGGACGGGCATCTTTGTGGTCGCCGGCGACCTCTCCCGCAGCAGCTTCGACCGGTTCAAGAAGCATACCATCGAGGATTGCGCTGCCGCTCTGTGGAAGGGCTTCTTCAGCAAGAAGCCGGACTATCCGATCAAGATCTACCTGTTCCGCGGCAAGGCGTCCTACGAGAAGTGGGTACAGGAACTGGCGGGGTTCAAACCGCACAGCCCGTTCGGCTTCTACCTGCCGGGCAGCAAGAAGCTGATGATGAACATCAGTACCGGCGGGGGAACCCTCGTCCACGAGATGACCCACGCGCTGACCGATCCCGATTTCCCCAACTGCCCCACCTGGTTCTTTGAGGGGCTTGGCTCGCTGTTCGAGCAGTGCTACGTGGGGCGCGACGGGCACATCCGGGGGCGGGTGAACTGGCGGCTGCCCGCGCTGCAGAAGGGCGGGTTCGTCCCCTTGGAGAAGTTGATCACGATGTCCAACGCGGAGTTCCGCGGCGAGAAGGAATCGCTCCACTACGCCAACGCGCGGTATCTGTGCCTTTACCTGCAGCAGCGCGGGCTGCTGAGGAAGTTCTACAAAACGTTTCGCGACGCGCACGGGGCCGGAAAGGACAAGACCGGCTGGGCGTCCTTCAAGCAGGTTATCGGGGGGCCGCGGCCGGCGGCCGAGTTCGAGAAGGCGTGGCACGCATGGGTCAAGACGCTCAAATGGCCGCCGAGATAAATCCGGGGAAGAGCGCGGTGAACGGACTGGTGGAGCTTTTCCTCGATTACCTGGTGGTCGAGTGCGGGCTGGCCGAAAACTCGGTCAAGGCCTACCGGCGCGACCTGGCGCATTTCTGCGCCTACCTGGCTGCGCGAAAGAAGCCGGAGTTCGGGGCGCTAAAGGCGCGGGATATCGTGGGGTTCCTCACGCACGAGAAGGCGCGGGGGCTGTCGGCGAACTCGATCTCTCGGGCACTCGCCGCGATTCGGATGCTTTTCAAGTTCCTGGCCGTCGAGGACAAGATCCCCAAGAACGTCGCCTCGACGCTTCAGTCGCCGCACCTCTGGCGCCGGCTGCCCAACGTGCTCGACGTCGGGGACGTCGAGGCGCTGCTCGAGGCGCCGGACACCTCGAAGCCGCTCGGCATCCGCGACCGCGCCATTATCGAGGTGATGTACGCCACCGGAGCGCGCGTGTCCGAGACGGCGGACCTCACCCTCGACGGGGTGAACTTCGACTTCGGCTTCCTCCGCTGCTTTGGCAAGGGCGCCAAGGAGCGGGTCGTGCCCATCGGGCGGCGCGCCGTGGAGGCGCTGAAAGAGTACCTCCGGCTCGTCCGTCCGAAGCTCGACCGGAACGGGAGCCGGCTCCTCTTCCTGAGCCGATCAGGCAAGCGGCTGAGCCGAGAGACCATCTGGGCGCGGGTGAAGCGATATGCGTTGATGGCCGGGCTGAGGAAGAAGGTCTCGCCGCATACGCTGCGGCACTCTTTCGCCACGCACCTGCTCCAGGGCGGCGCCGATCTGCGGGCGGTGCAGGAGATGCTCGGCCACTCAAGCATCGCAACCACGCAAATCTACACCCACGTGGATAAGAACCGGTTGAAATGGGTGCACAAGAAGTTCCATCCGAGGGCGTAGGGAGAGAACTCACCACCGATGAACACGGATTGCGCACGGATGGGACCGTTGAAAAAGGCACAAAGGGCCTGTGGTGTGCCTGGCATACCAAGAGTGACATCAAGACCGGGCACGTCGCCCGCTTGTCCGACGAAGCCTTGGCGAAGTCGGAAGGCGATTCAATGCCGAACGCTCGACCGGGACCTGTGGGCGTAGTCTGCCCGGCGTATGAGAGAACCGGCAAAGTGATTGCCGTTGTCCGTGTGGGGCGATATAATGACCTTGGGGACGATGTTGAGGAGACAGAAGATGGAGCGCGAGGAACTGCTCAAGCGTGCGAAGGCTGCGCTCCGGGACGCGTTCGGGGAGCGGCTCCAAGGCGTCGTTCTGTACGGCTCGGAAGCCCGTGGCGAGGCAGGCCCCAACAGTGACGTGGACCTGCTGGTGCTGCTGGACAGGGTGGACCATTACGCGGCGGACTTGCGAACCGGCCTCAGCGCGCTGTATTCCCTGTCGAGCGAATTGGAGCGCCACGTCAGCATCATGCTTGCCCCGTCCGCAGAGTACGAGACCGTGGAGTGTCCCCTCTACCAGGCTGCTCACCGCGAGGGGATCCCTGCATGACGGAGTTTGCCGGCAGCGAGTGGAAACGCGCCGAGGGAGCGCTGGCCGCCGCCGAGGCGCTTGTGGAAATCGACCCCGATTCGGCGGCGTCGCGCGCATACTACGCGGCGTTTCACGCCGTGAGCGCGTTGTTTGCCCTGCGAGGGCAATCCTTCTCCAAACACTCGGCGGTGCGGGCCGCGGTACATCGCGACCTTGTGCATGCAGAAGACTGCTCCCAGGAGTTCGGACAGGATTACGATTTCTTGCTCGACCTCCGGTCCGCCGGCGACTATGGCGGCATCAAACACGTCTTGCCGGAAGATGCGCGTAGCGCCGTCGACACGGCGCGACGTATCCTGGACGCGGCGGCAAAGACCTGTCCCGAACTGCGCGACGGACCGGCATAGAGGCTCTTGCGGCGCAGGAACTTCTGAATCAAAGCGCACCACGCGAAGGCTGAATTAAGTATGGCGTCCCCGGAATAATCCGGACTAATCGCCGGAATAAGAGGATTGCCTGCCCCACCAGGGTTTTGATGGAACCTGTTACGGAGGTGCGAGATGAAGATTGAGTTCCTGGGACAAGCTTGCTTCGTCCTCACGACCGACGCCGGCACCCGCATCGTGACCGATCCCTACGCGGTCGGCGGCGCGATCCGCTATGCGGAGGTCGGGGTCAGCGCGGACGGGGTGACCGTGAGCCACGGCCATTCCGACCACGCGAACGTCGATGGCGTTGGCGGGGATCCGACGGTCATCAACACCACCGCTGGCGGCTCTGTCGGGTCCGTGAAGATCCGGGGCGTCCGGACCTCCCACGACGCCACAGGCGGCTCAGAGCGCGGCGAGAACATCGTGTTCATCATTGAGGCGGACGGCCTCCGCGTCGCGCACCTGGGCGACCTGGGCCACGCGCTGACCGTCGAGCAGACCCGGGAAATCGGCCCGGTCGATGTGCTGCTGGTCCCCGTGGGCGGGTTGTTCACCATTGACGCGACCACCGCCGCCGCGGTCGCCGACGCGCTGGGGGCGGCCGTCGTCATCCCGATGCACTACAAGACCGACAAGCTGGGCTTCGACATCGCGCCGGTCAGCGAGTTCGTTGAGCTCCAGCCGGACCGGGTGAAGGAGCTGCGCTCATCCGAGTGCGAGGTCACCAAGGGGGAGCTTCCTGAGATGCCCGAGGTGTGGCTGCTGGAGCCCGCTCGCTGAACTCCGACGGGGCGGAACGTGTGTCGCGGACCTCGCCGCGCTACGGCTGCAAGTCGCCCAGCAGCGTGAGCGAAGTCGAGTCGGTGACGCGGACGTCCACAAAAGTCCCGGGCGGGATGTCACGGGCCGGCCTGGGGAAGACGACGATGTCGTTGCCGCGCGTGCGGCCGGCCAGCCGCCTCGGGTCCCGCTTGCTCCGACCCTCGACCAGCACCTCCAATGTTCGCCCTTCCTTGGTCTCCTGACGGGCGGCGCTCACCTCTTTCTGGACGGCGAGCAGGCTCTGGTTGCGCTGCTGTTTGACGGCCTGCGGTACGTCGTCGGCCATCTGCGCCGCGCGGGTCCCCTCGCGCGGCGAATACTTGAAGATGAACGCCTGGTTGAACTGGCAATCGCGGACCAGCGACGCCGTGGCTTCGAAGTCCTCGTCCGTCTCGCCGGGGAACCCCACGATGAAGTCGCTGGCGATCTCGATGTCCGGCACCGTCTCACGTGCGGCGGCAACAATGGTCCGGTACTGCTCGGCCGAGTAGCCGCGGTTCATCGCCTCGAGGATTCTGTCCGACCCCGACTGTGCGGGCATGTGCAGGTGCTCGCACACGGAGGGCAGCGCGGCCATGGCCTGGAGCAGGCGGGTCGAGATGTCCTTGGGGTGCGACGTGATAAACCGCAGGCGTCTCAGTCCTGCAATTCCGTCGAGCCGCGTCAGCAGCGCGGCGAGGTCGGTCTCTCCGTGGCGGTATGCGTCGACGTTCTGCCCGAGCAGGGTGACCTCGACGCAGCCGTCCCGGACGAGCCGGTCGACTTCCGTCTCGACCTCTTCGGGCGGCCGGTTCATTTCGCGGCCCCGCACGTAGGGCACAACGCAGTACGAGCAGAACGAGTTGCAGCCGCGCATGATCGAGACGAACGCGCGGTAGCGTTCCGGGCGAGCGGCTGCGGCCCGGTCGAACGTCACCGGCGCCTCGTCGGTGGCCGCGTACCGCCCGCCTTCTCCGCGCACTTGTGCAATCAGTTCGGGAAGGCGGGCGAACTGCTTCGTTCCGCACACGATGTCGAGGTAGGGGTACGCGCGCAGGAGCGCTTCGCCTTCTTTCTGCGCCATGCAGCCCATCATCGCGAGGACAAAGCCCGGGCAGCGCTCTTTCGCCCGTTTGAAGCGGCCCAGGTTCGACAGCGCCCGTTCCTCCGCGTGCCTGCGGACGCTGCACGTGTTGATGATGACCGCCCCCGCCTCGTCCGCGTTCGGGGTCACCGACATCCCAGCTCGGACGAACTCGCCGGCGGCGAGCTCGGAGTCGAGCTTGTTCATCTGGCAGCCGAAGGTGATGAAACAGACCTTGGTCTGGTCCCGGTCGGCGGGTGAAGCGGGCCTGGTCACTGGTCGAACTGCCCGAGAAACTGGAGGGCCTGCTTGGCCGCTTCGTCGGGGTGTACGTCGGCGCCGCTCAGGTCAACGGTGAACCAGCCGGTGTAGCCGATGTCGTCCAGCGCAGCAAACACAGCCGAGAAGTCAACCATGCCCGTGCCTGGCACGACCACCTCGCCGGAGCCGTCCGCCGCCACGTCCTCGACGTGAACGTGGCGGATGAACTCCTTCAGAACATGAATCGCCTCGGGGATATCCTGCCCGGCGCGGCGGAAGTGGCCGGTGTTGAAGGTGACACCGATATGGGACGACTTGGCCTGCTGGACGACCTCCAGAGCTTGGGCGGCGGCCCCCACCAGCAGCCCAGGCTGCGGATCGATGAGGACCGGCGGGCACTTCCCCTTTGCCGCTTCGGACGCTACCTGTTTCAGTCCGGCGATGAAACTTTTGACGGCGCGCTCGCGGGTCATGTCGTCCTCGAGCTTCCCGCCCCCCAGCGTCGAGATCGTCGGGGCGCCGATGTCCTTGGCGAACTTGCCCGCGTCCAGCGTGTGTTGAACGCGCTCCTGTCGGAGCACCTGGTCGGCCTCGACCCAGGACGGCCGCAGCTCATCGCGCAGTGCAGTCATCGGCGCGGCGTTGACATTGGAGACGGCGAGGCGGCTCTGTGCGAGTGCCGACCGGATGCCGCGTCGGTCGGCCTCCGCCACGAGCGGCGGATATCCGTGAGGAACGTCCGCGACGACCTCGATGCCGGCGTATCCGGCCAGGGCCACGTGGCGGATGGCCTGCGCCAGCTTGCGTCTCCTGTAAGCGCTCGATGAGAGAGCGAACTTCCTCAAGCTACAAGTCCTGCTGATTCAAGAACAAGGAGCGTGAGCATCTTAGCGCCCGAAGCGATTTCGCGCAAGGACATCCTCTCGTCGGGGGAATGGGCGTGATGGAGTTGGCCCGGGCCGAAGACAATGACGTCGCGGTCGCGGAAGTGGTCGGCAAAGAGTCTGGCGTCGCAGCTTGTCTCCCACCCGGTTGGCTGATCCGGGACGCCGAGCCCGGCGCGCTTGCAGCTCTCGGTGGCGTACACGGCAAGCTCCGAATCCGGCTCGCGAGCAAACGCGTTGTTGTGCAGTTTGTCGAAGGAGATTCGGGCGGCGGCCGAACCTTTTTCGGCCTCGGCCTGTGCACACAGCTCGGCCGCGCCACGCGCGGCGGCCGCAGTGAGGCGCTCCGCCACCTGGTCCATCGTGTGGGTAGGGACGAACCCCTGCGCTCCCTCGATGAGCAAGGCATCGCCTTGGTGGCCCGCGAGCGCGATGTGCACGTCTTTGCCGGAGGTGCGGAGTTGAGACAGCTCTCGGACGACGTACGCGGTCTTCGTGATGGCGTTGTCGCAGAGAGCGAGGGAGCCCATGTGACCGGCTCGGCCGTGCACCCGCAGCAGGAGACGGCCCTCGCCTTTGGCTTCGAGAGAGAAGTGCTCGGCGACCTTGGGCTGGCCCGTTTCCGGGTCGGTCTCGCGGGTCTTGTCGCCGTAGACCGCACAGTATCGTCCTACCGCGCGCTCGGCCGCGCGGTTGATCTCTGCGGGGGCGAGCTCGGCCGAAGTGATCTCGACCTCGACGAGATCGCTCACGCTCGACGGCGCGGCTCCGAACGGCCCGATGATGCCGTGATTGGTCTGGGCCGGCCGGTTGGGGAACAGCGGATGGTCGCTCTCGGCCTTGATCGCCCGGCCTTCTTCTTCCAGCGCGAGGACGAAGTACGCGGCGAGCTCTGCGACGAGGCCGGGGGGCGCGCTCAGCTCTGCCTGATACCACAGCGCCCCGCGGTTGGCGGTGTAGACCCGAGAATCGGTCGCTTCGCAGATCACAATGCCGTCGAACCGGAACGGGTCTTGGACGGCGAGGGAGAGGCTGCCATTGCCTCCGGTTTCCTCGCCGATGACGAACTGGGCGCACAGGTCGCTGCGGATGCGCACACCGAGCTTGCCGCGAAGATGCTTGAGCAGGCGGAACGCCGCGACGACCATGGCGACCTGGCCCTTGGCATCACAGGCGCCGCGGCCGCAGATCAGGCCGCCCTGCCGCGACGGGGGAATATGCGGGGGAACGGTGTCGATGTGCGCGTTGAGCGCCAGCCGAAGCGGCCTGAGCAATTCCTCGGCGGCTTCGGCCGGTGGCTCGGGGAGCTCTCCGTGCCGGAGGACGGCGATGAGATTGCCTCTGTTCTCATACACCTGCTCAACGGGGAGGGCGGCGCCATTCGCGTCCGTCGCGTAGCTTGGCCGGGTGAACGCATCGTCGTTCTGGATCCCGGGATCGATGGCGAGGAACTCCGTCTCGATCTCGTCGCCCCACGTTTGCTTGAGCGCCGTTTCGATGAGTTCCAGGCATCGGCGCTCATCAGCGGCGGCTTTCGCGACGTCGGGTCGAATGGTGGTATCTACGTCCATCAGCTCCATCAGGAGCGCCGCCACCGGCTCGATGAACTCGTCGGATGCGGCGGCCTGTGACACCTCGGCGACGACGTCGTCAGGAATGGAGCCCTCCGCGATTCTGGCACGGATCGCCCTGGCCACCCCGGCGCGCCGGTCGGCTCTCACGGCCTCGTCGATCTTGCGGGACAGCTCGATATCGCGTTCGGCGGATTCATCGAGATGAAAGGAGATGACGGGAGTATATTTCAGCCCGGTTTCCTGGGCGACGCGGGCCTGGATGTAGCCGCGGGCGCTCTCCAGAGCGCGCTGCGCGGTCCGCTTCTGAGATTCGGACCCCAGGACCGAGAAGTTGACCCGGGCCTTCCGCAAGTCGGGCGCGACCTTGACACCGACAATGGTAGTGAAGCCGGTGCGGGGGTCCTTCAGTTCCTGGGTGACCACGCGGCCGATCACGTGCTTCATCTGGCGGGCGACGCGTTCGAGCCGGATCTTCGCCATCGGTCACAGGATCTCCGTGTCGCACGCGGCCAGTTCAGCACCCCGGGCGCCCCGGACCAGGTTGATGATCTGCGAGAGAACGGAGTTGAGGTAGCCCGGGTCGTTGGCGACGACGGCTACCCCCAGCAGGGCGGTCTGGTAGGTGTCGAGCTCGCCGACCTCGGCGATAGACGCGTTGAACTTGTGCCGCACGCGGTCCTTGATGCTTTTGACGGTGCGGCGCTTGTCCTTCAGCGAGCGGGCGCCCCGGATGACCAGCCGGATGCGAAGCGTGCCGACCGCCATGTTGTTCTCTTTGCTCATCGCCGCCGGAAGTCAAATGTGGGGTGCAGGGCAGAATGGGTGTTGACGGTTCCTGCTCAGAGCGTCCGGGCGATTTCTTCAATGCGATACGCTTCGATCACGTCGTCCTCTTTCACATCGTCATAATCGGCAATCTTGATGCCGCAGTCCGTGCCGGCATTGACCTCGCGGACGTCGTCCTTCACGCGCCGCAGCGAGGCGATCCGGGCGTTGTCCACGATGACGATCCCGTCCCGGGCGATGCGGACATGGGCGTCGTTGGCAATGACCCCGTCGGCGACCTGGCACCCCGCGATGTTGCCGACCCGGGAGTGTTTGAACACTTTGATGACGGTGGCGTGGCCGATCACCGTTTCGCGCCGCTCGGGTTCAAGCAGCCCGCTCAGGGCGGCGCGCATGTCGTCAACCGGCTGAAAGATCACCTGGTAGAAGCGGAGGTCGACTTTCTTTTCTTCGGCCAGCGCCCGGGCCCGCGCTTCGGCGACCACACGGTACCCAATGATGATCGCATCCGACGCATCGGCGAGCAGAACGTCCGATTCGTTGACCGCGCCCACGCCGGTGTGGAGCAGGCGGATCTTGACCTCGTCCGTCGACAAGTTGTTCAGCTTCTCCTTCAGCGGCTCGAGCGACCCCATCACGTCCGCCTTGAGCACCACGCACACCTCGGCGACCTTGCCTTCCTCGATCTTCCCAAACAGGTTTTCGAGAGTGACGTGCGACCGCTCAATCAGGCTGGCCACCCGGGCGCGCTGGCTTCGGATCTGCGCCACCTCGCGCGCCTTTTGCAGGTCCTCGACGACGATCATCGGGTCGCTGGCCTCAGGCACGCCCCCCAGGCCGGAGATCTGGACCGGCATCGACGGTCCCGCCGAATCCGCCGGCCGGGACCGGTCGTCGTGCATCGACCGCACCTTGCCGTAGGTCGCCCCGCACAGGAGGACGTCGCCAACTCGAAGGGTGCCCTCGCGAACGAGAACGGTGGCCACCGCGCCGCGGCCCGGCATCAGGTGGCCCTCCAGCACGACGCCCGCGGCGGACTTGTGCGGGTTCGCTTTCAGGTCTTTGAGCTCGGCCACCAGCAGCGTCATTTCGAGCAGCTCGTTGATGCCTGCACCGGTCTCCGCCGAGACCTCGACGCAGGGGACGTCGCCGCCCCATTCTTCGAGCTCGAGCCCGGCGGCGCTCAGTTGCGGCTTGACCCGCTGCGGATCGGCGCCCGGCAAGTCCATCTTGTTGAGGGCGACGACGATGGGGACCTCCGCGGCGTGGGCGTGCGATATGGCTTCCTCGGTCTGCGGCATGACGCCGTCATCGGCCGCCACGACCAGGACGACCACGTCGGTGCAGTTGGCGCCGCGGGCGCGCATCGCGGTGAACGCCTCGTGGCCGGGGGTGTCGAGGAACGTCACTTTCTTCCCGCCGGTCGTCTCGACGTCGTAGGCGCCGATATGCTGGGTGATGCCGCTGGTCTCCGACGCCGCGACGTTCGTCTGGCGGATCCGGTCGAGCAGAGACGTCTTCCCGTGGTCGACGTGGCCCAGCATGGCGACCACCGGGATCCGAGGCTCGAGTTGTTCCTGGCTCTCGGCCATCGCGGCGCGCTCGACCTCTTCCTCGATGCCCTCGCGCTCCTGGATGGTGACTTCCCAGCCGTGCTCCAGGGCGATCATCTGCACCATGTCGTTGGGGAGCGGGTGGTTGATCGTGGCGGTGATGTCGTTCGCCATGAGCTGTGCGATGATGTCGCTGACCTTGACGCCGATGGCCGCGGACAGGTCGCGCACGGTCACGGGGAATGAGAGCTGGGCCTTCCTGTCTTCAGGTGGAATCTCAACGGCCGGCGTGGCCCCAGTGGTGGTACGGTACCGCTTGCGCCTTCCGAAGGGACGGGGCCTTCTGGCTCGGCGCTGGTAGCTGACTCCGGTGCCGGCCATGGTGTGGGAATAGGTCCCGCCGGCGGTGAAGTCGGTGAACACCATTCCCGGTTCTTCCTTGCCGCTGCCGCGGGCCGAGGGCTTGTGCGGTTCGCGCGGCTCGGCGCTTTCGTCCCGACGTTCGCGTCCTCTCTGTTTGCCGCGGGCGCCCTTCCGGCCGCGCGTCTTCTCCGCCGGTCTGGCCTCGGTGCGGCGGCGCTCGGCTTCCTGGGGTGGCTCGGAGGGCCGCCGGGCAGGTGCCCGCGGGGGGGCAGCAGGCCGTTTGGCGCGTGGTGCTGGGCGAGCGGGGCTCGGCTTTCTTTCAGGAGCAGCCGGCCGGGCCTTGGGCGGGGCGGCCGCGGGGCCTGCGGCGAGCCCTTCGCGCAACATCCTCGCCTCGCCATCGCTCAGTGCGTTCATGTGCTTGGTGATGCGCACCAAGCCCTTATCCTGGCATTTGGCGATAAGCTCTTTGCTGCTTATCCCAAGCTCCTTGGCCAGCGTATGTACTCGTGTTCCCAAGCCGGGTCTCCGCTAGTGCGCCCTATCTCTCGTCCGGCGCCTGTTCTGGGCTGGTTTCGCCGGGCTTGTCCTCAGAGCCGGTGTCCTCCGGTTCCGCCTCCGGCTCGACCTGTTCCTCAGGTTCTTTGGTTTCGTCTTCCGCCTCGGCTTCTTCGGGGGCTTCGGCGCCGGCTTCTTCCGCTCCTTCGACCGCGTCGCCGGTTTGCTCCGCGAGTCCTTCCGCCTCAGCCTGTGCCGCCTTTGCCGCCGCCGCCCGGGCTTGGCGGGCTTTCGCGCGTTCTTCGCTCACATATTCGCTCGCACAGTTGATGATTCGTTCTGCGGTCTCCTTGCCGATGCCTTCGACGGTGAGGGCCGAATCCATCGAAGTGGTGGCGAGCTTCTTCATGGAGAACCCGCTTGCGAAGAGCTTGCTGATGGTCTTGTCGCCGACGCCGGGCAGCTTACAGAGGACCTTCTTCATCTTGTCGAGCTCGCCGTCGAGCTCCTGCTGGCTCATCACGTCGATGTCCCATTCGGTGAGCTTGGAGGCGAGCCGCACATTCTGGCCGAGTGCGCCGATGGCCCTGGAGAGTTGGTCTTCGGCGACGATGACGCGGGCGAGCCGGGCGCGGGGGTTCAGGCTGATGGCTTCGATCTCCGCCGGATTGAGGGCGTTGGCGATGAAGATATCGTGCTGGTCGCTCCATCTCACGATGTCAACCTTTTCGCCGCCCAGCTCGGCGACGATGTTCTTGATCCGCGTGCCGCGGACGCCGACGCAGGCGCCGACGGCGTCGACCTTGGAATCGACGGAATAGACGGCGATCTTCGTGCGGTATCCCGGCTCCCGGGCCAGCGCTTTGGTCTCGATGATCCGTTCGGCGATCTCCGGCACTTCCAGCGCGAACAGCTTCCGGATGAGTTCGGGGTGGCTGCGCGAGAGGATGATCTTGACGTTGCTGCCGGCCTTCTTGACGTCGACCACGTAGCACCGAATGCGGTCGCCCACGCGGTAGTTTTCTTCGCGGACCTGTTCGCGGCGGGGGAGGAACCCTTCGGTTTTGCCGAGGTTGACGATGACGTTCCCGCCCTCCGTCCGCTGGATGGTTCCGTTGACGATATCGCGCACGCGGGCCTCGTAGTCGCGGTAGATCACGTCGCGTTCGGCCTCGCGGATCTTCTGGATGATGACCTGCTTGGCGGTCTGCGCGGCGATGCGGCCCAGGCTGGTCGGGTCGATGGGTTCGTCCGTACCCTCGACGTTCATCTGTCCGGTCGTGCGGTCGATGGTCACGCTGATGTCTTCCTGCGTGCCCATGTGCTTCCGGAGCGCAGAGGCCAGTGCGTCTTCGAGCGCGCCGAAGAGGATATCCAGCGAGATGTCCTTGTCCCGGTGGATGCCGTCGATGATTCGCAATAGTTCGCCGTTCATCTCACGATTCCAAAAACGGCCGGCGCAGAAGAACGGGCGTTCCCGCTGCGGGCAACGCCACGCCCAACTCCGTGCGGAGTCGCCGGTCTTCTAGGCTTGCGACTGACCGGGCTGCGTCAACGAGACGTTCTTGCCGCTCTCCGGATCGAACAGGTGTGCCTTGTCGATATTGAAGTTCAGGCCGACCAGGTCGTCTACGGCGACCTGCTGGTGCGATGGCGCCTTGCAGATCAGGTCGTGATAATCGGTGGAGAGGTAGACGATCATTTCGTCGCCGAGCGGCTCGAGCACGTTGACCTTGGCCCGGATGACCGCCGAGCCGTCGCCGATGGAGATGTCTTCGGGCCTTACTCCGAAGACGGCTTCGCGGCCCGAGACCGCGCCCATAGCCTGTCTTACCCGGCTGGGAAGTTCGATCTTTGCCGAGCCCTCATTGAACAGGATCTTGCCGGCGTCTTCCTCCACGCGCCCGCTCATGAAGTTCATCGGGGGCGTGCCGAGGAAGCCTGCTACAAACTGGTTGATCGGCCGGTCGTACAACTGGAGCGGCTCGGCGAGTTGCTGGATGATTCCGTCGTTCATCACCGCAATCCGGTCGCCCAGGGTCATTGCCTCGACCTGGTCGTGCGTGACGTAGATCATCGTGGTCCCGAGGCGCCGGTGGAGCTTGCTCAACTCAGCCCTCATTTCCACGCGGAGCTTGGCGTCGAGATTCGAGAGGGGTTCGTCAAACAGGAACGCGGCTGGCTGCCTGACGATGGCGCGGCCCAGCGCGACTCGCTGGCGCTGCCCGCCCGACAGCGCCTTGGGCTTCCTATCGAGCAGGTCCTGGATGCCCAGGAGCACCGCCGCCTGGTTCACCCGTTCCTCGATCTCGGCCCGGGGGTATTTCCGGAGCTTGAGACCGAAGGCCATGTTCTTGTAGACGGTCATGTGCGGGTACAGGGCGTAGTTTTGGAACACCATCGCGATGTCGCGGTCTTTGGGCGGGACGTCGTTCACGATGCGCTCGCCGATCCGGATGGTTCCGCGGGTGAGCTCCTCAAGGCCGGCGACCATCCGGAGGGTGGTGGACTTGCCACAGCCGGACGGGCCGACCAGCACCAGCAGCTCCTTGTCCGCTATGTGAAGGGTGACGTCGCTGACGGCCACCACGTCGCCGGGAAACACCTTTGTCACATTTTCCAACGTGACCTCGGCCATCCCCCAACTCCTCCAAGAAGCGCAAAAAAAAGCCGCGCCGGGAAAGGAATCGCTTCCCAGTGGCCTCGAAACCTTCCTGATTCGGGGCGCATCCTACACGGCGTATTATAGGATATGGCGCAACCGTGTCAAGTCAACCCGTTTTTTTACGATCTGGGTTGAAATCGAAGACCCACTCTGATAACATCATGGCTGACCGGGTCAGGGTGACCAGGCACCGGATCCCCCCGTAGACGGAGTGGAAACGAGCGGACGGGGAAGGAGGGGAACTATGGCAGCCAAAATCGTCTTGGTGGAACCTGACAAAGAGCAGCGGGAGCAGTTCGTCAACGCCATCAAGGGCTCTCCGTTCGAGGTCTCTCATTTCGTCGACACGAACGCCGAGGTGGTCGAGCAGTATGACGAGATGCGCCCGCACCTCTTGGTTCTTCGCGTGGTCTCTGGCAAGCTGGGAGCGGCCGCCGCGCTGGACCAGCTCCGCAAGAAGCATCCCCACGTCAAGGTGGTTGCGTCGTACGATGTCCGCTCGACCCACCTGCTGATGGCCGCGTACTCTCACGGCGCCATCGTGGCCATCAAACAGCCCTTCCGGCTGCACCGGGTGGTCGAGAAGCTCACCTACGCGATCGCGTCGGAGCGGCACGAGAAGCTGGGCGGGGCGATCGTTCGGCTCGAGCACCCCATCCAGGTCCGCTACAAGACCGGCTCGCTGTTTTCGCGCTCCAAGCTCGGGTTCTGCGAGCGGCTCGGCCTGTCGGACATGGACCTGAACACCGAGAGGGCTATGAAGCCCAGGTCGGAGTTGAAAGTGGAGCTTCTGTTGCCCCCGCCCGCCGGCTCGCTGAAGGTACTGGGGGTAATTGAAGATGTCCAGGCGACCCGGCCCGACAACTGGTGCGCGTACATTTCCCTGAAGAACGTCTCGTCCGAAATGCGGACCGCGATCGATGGATTTCTTGTCAAAGCCGCGCGAAGGGTCTAGGGCGCGGCGGCACGTCGCGCGACGCGTCGTGTTTGGAGCCATCGGCGCGGTCGTTCTGGTGCTTCTCCTTGCCGTGGTCGTTTCGATGTCTGGCTGCTGCGAGCAGTACTTCTACTATCCCACCGCCGATGTCTACTCGACGCCCCTGAAGTACGATCTCGCCTTCGATGCGGTGGAGTTCCCGAGCAAGGACGGGACCCGCCTCACGGGATGGTTCATTCCGGCCGTCGGCAAGGCCAAGGGAACGATCATCCACTGCCACGGGAACGCCGAGAACATGACCTCGCACTGGCAGTTTGCCAAGTTCCTGCCGGGGCGGGGCCTCAACCTGTTCGTCTTCGACTACCGCGGCTACGGGAAGTCCGAAGGCCGCCCGACGCGGCGCGGCACCGTCGACGACGCCCAGGGCGCGGCAGACTACGTGTGCAGCCGGAGCGGGGTGGACGCCGATCGGGTCGGGATCTTCGGGCAGTCGCTGGGCGGCTCGATTGCGACAGTGGTGGCCGCCCGGGATAAGCGGATCAAGGGTGTGGTCATTGATAGCGCGTTCAGTTCCTACCAGGGAGAAGCGGCGCACCAGCTCAGGGCCGGCTCGCTCGCCCGGCCGTTCGCCGGGCTGCTTTCGCGCCTTTTTGTTCGATCCGGGTCCGACGCGATTGACCACGTAGCGGCCATTTCGCCCCGGCCGATCTTGATCATACACGGCGCAGCGGATCGGGTTGTGCCGCACGAGATGAGCCGCGCACTGGCGGAAAAGGCCGGCGAGCCGAAGGAGCTCTGGCTCGTCGACGGCGCCGGTCACCTGGCCGCCTCCCGCGACGAGCGGGAGAAGTTCGAGAACAAAGTCTGTGAGTTGTTCGAACGAGCCTTCGCGAAGGAATAGCGCCGGGGGCATGCGCCGCGGAACATGACCCACCTCGGTCCGTAGCCTGTTCGTGCTTTTCCATCCTTGCAGTAGAGCGGCCACCGGGCTATAAACTGGGGGCGTTGCCAGGGATCTGTGGGAGCAACCGCGCCCACGTCCGATTCTGTCCAGGCCAGACAAAAAGTCGGTGAACTCGTCCGGCGCTTCGAACTCAATCCGCCGAAGAGCGAAGCGGCCAGGGGATATACGAACCGGAGGGCCGCATCCGGGTGGTGGATGAGATGAAGGGCGGGCTGCTGCGATGGCAGATGCAGAGCCTGTACCGTCAGCTCGACCTGTTTGAACGGGAACGCGAGCGGGTGCAGGGCCGGCTGCGCCGCGAGATGCGATCGCGGTCGCTGGTGGCCCGGTTGTGCACGGTGCCGGGGGTGGGGTTCTTGACGGCGGCGACGCTGTGGGCGTGGATCGTGGACCCGGCCCGGTTCGTGGCCGCAGCCTGCCCTGAGCCTGTCGAAGGGTGCTCTTCGTGGTGAGGTCCGCTCTGACTCAGGGTTTCTTGGTGGCCTTCGTCTTGCGCGGCTGCCAGCCGATCTTGTTGAAGTCGGCGGGGACGGGCGGGTTCTTGGTCCAGGGGCGGTAGTCGAGCATCTTGCCCTTGAAGTAGCGGTCGAAGAGCGGGCGGGAGGGCTTGATGAGTGCGTAGATGCCGCGGAACCACGCGGCGCTCTTGTACGGCGAGAAGACGGGGAGGGTGAGGTTGCGGGTGTAGTCCCGGACGTGGGTGGCGATGTTGGGGCCGGCAAGGTCGCCGCGGGCGAGTTCCAGCATGATCTCCTGGTTGCTGAGGAACTGGTGGCCCCAGCTATCCAGGTTGTCGCTGGAGAAGTTGATGAGGTCGACGGCGGTCGCGCCGGCGGTGCGGTTGCGGACGCCGAGGCTGCATCCGCCGACGGGGCTGTAGGAATCGAAGGTGAGGCGGACGTGGAAGTCTTTGAGGATGTCGCGGAGCACGGGGGCGAGGTTGCGGTACTTCTGCTGTGCGGCGGGGCTGGGCTTCGGCGGCGGCGTCTTGGTGTCCGCCGGGCCGCGGGGCCGCTTGAGGAGAAAGACGCGGACCATGATCTGCCCGGCCCACGCCTGGCCGCCGGAGCTGCCGCACGTGTACTTCGGCTCGAGGCGGAACGCGACGATGTTGTTCTTGGCGTAGTCGGCGAAGGACGGCCACGGCGAGATGTATCGGAACTCGTTGAGGTCCTTGATCTTGAATTCGGCGACCGACTCCTTCGCGCCGCCCTCGGCGTCGCGGAGCTGGTGGCGGACGAGCGAGATGCCCTTGCCCATGTGCTTCATGCGTTCGAGGGCGCCGGCCTTGGTGAGCGACTTGAGCAGCTCGGCTTTCCTCTCGCCCGCGAGGTCGAGCAGGGGCCGGGTGAAGCGGAAGCGCTCGGTGATGGTCGCGCTGCCATCCTGGCCCAGGGTGACCCGGGTTTCAATCTGGAGGCAGCCGGCCGCGGTCATCGCGAGGGCCGCGGCGAGCAGGACGGCGAGGCTGGCACGGTGGGCATGCGGCACGGTGTGTTCCCTTGCGCCGATTGGCCGGACAGGGACATTGTAGCCGGCGGGCGGGGAATGTCCAGCAGGGATCAGCTTTTGGCTGTCAGCTGTCAGCACTCAGCGGTCAGCAGTCAGCTATCAGCGCGGGACTATGTGAGCGGGGATGAGGCGGGAACTAGCGGAGGCGCCCGCGTCGTTTCGCCGCGTCCTCCAATCCGCGCTTAAGGCTGCGGTTCAACGTCTTGTCGGCCGCAATCTCGCGCATCTCACATTTGCCGACAAGCCGCGCGTTTCCGGCGGGCGAAGGCGCATGTTTCCGATTCGGCCTCGGCTTTTTCGTCATTTGGCTCCTCGTTCCGCTTCCACAGTCACCGGTTCAGCTTCGCGTTGGCGAGTCAGCCGCTTCGGCGGCTCGCGAGGGTTCAGAACGGCGCGACGAGGGTCTGGCCGGCGTGGCGTTTGCGGAGGTCGGTGCCGTCGTGGCCGACGCCAAACTCCTCGCGCTTGGTGAGGTCGACCTTGTCGGGGACGCTGGACAGCACAGTCTTGTCGGCGGCGCGGAGCTCGAACACGAGGTCGTATTTGCCGAGGTCCTCGGGCTTGTCGCCGTCTTGGCGCCGGTGCTTCCCGGCCGCGAACGTGTCGCGGTAGAAGCAGTTGACCAGCCACGGACTGGTCGCGCCGGACCTCGCCGAGCTGAAGACGAGGCAGTAGGTAGCGCCCTTCCGAAGCTTGAGCTTCATCGCGGCCTCGAACCACTGCATGAACCGGGTCACGCCGTGGACCTTGTTGTTCGCGTCGGTCCACTCGTACTCGAACGTCGCAGTCGCGAGCGCCTTGTCGCCCGGCTTGTCCCCGGCGTGCAGCTCGACCTGGAGGTCGCCGAACGGGACGGCGAGGGTGCGGGCGGCGCGGAACCGGACGGCGTCGATCTCGACGTCGGCGTCCGGGGTGAACGTCTGAAGCTGCTTCACCGTTCCGTGCACGGGCATGTAGCCGTTCGTGCACTTCCGGTCGACCTTCGTCGGCTTTGGCAGGCGGCTGATGTAATAGACGAGTTCTTTGGCGCGCCAGACGCGTTCGGCGTCCTTGTCCTTGGTGGCGGCCTCGAGGAGCTCGAGCGCGGGGCGGCCGATCTTGATCAGCTCCTTGCTCGCCGCCGTCCGGATGTCGTAGTCGAGGTCGCCGACGTCCTTGATGAGCTTGCGGATGCGTCCCTGGAGCTCCGCGGTCGCAGCTGCCTTCGGGTCCTTGGGCTTTGGCTTCGGCGCCTCGGCGCCGTACAGCGGCGCCACCAGCGCGGCAAGGCACAAGCAGGTCGGAATCAGCGCGGACGCTTTGTTCACTGCATCGCTCCTTTGCACGCCCAACCGCTCGGGAGACAAACACGCCATCAGACGATCATGACCGCATCGCCGGCGCTTTTCAAGTCCGCGGTCGGTTTGCCGGGTTGCGATTGGCCGCTGACGAGGACGATTGCTCCGCTCGGCCGAGACCGGGGTCGCGTCACAAGCCTGGGGGTTGCCATAGGCGGCGCAGCGGATATAATCCCGGTTTGCTGGCGGAATTCAGGTCTTTTCGGAGCGAGACATGGACAAGGTCAGAGTCGGTATCGTGGGTTCGAAGTTCGCGGCGGATTTTCATTGCGATTCGTACAGCCGCAACGAGAAGGTCGAGATCGCGGCGGTGGCCGCCATCGACAACCTGCCGGAGATCTGCGCCAAGTGGGGCATCCCAAAGTCCTACGAGGACTACAACGAGATGATGGAGAAGGAGGAACTCGACCTCATCTCGGTGTGCGTGCCAAACTTCCTGCATCACGACGTGGTCCTCGCCGCGGCGAAGCACAAGCTCGACGTCATCACCGAGAAGCCGATGGCCACTTCCGTCGCCGACTGCCGCGAGATGGTCAAGGCCTGCGCGGACGCAGGCGTGAAGCTCTTCTACGGCGAGGACTGGGTCCTGATGCCCGCGCTGTGCCGCGCGCTCGATATCGTCAAGAGCGGCGGGATCGGCGAGGCGCTTTACATCAAGGCCCGGGAGGTCCACAACGGCTCGCACAGCCCCTTCGCAAAGAAGCTCAACACCTGCGGCGGCGGCAGCCTTATACACCTTGCGATGCATCCCATCGGTTGGGTCATCTACGCTATGGGCCAGGACAACCCCGTCGTCGAGGTCACCGCCAAGACCAGCGGCGGGCTGGACAAGAACTACGTCCACAAGGAGTTCGAGGGCGAAGACTGGGCGGTCGGGATCATGAAGTTCAAGGACGGCCGCCACGCGCTCATCGAGGGCAACTACATCACCGTCGGCGGCATGGACGATATGGTCGAGATCTACGGCAGCGAAGGGCGGATGATTATCGATATGACGTTCAGTTCGCCGATCAAGTGCTACTCGCGGCACGGAATCGACTACGCCATCGAGAAGACCGACTTCACCCACGGCTGGACGAAGCCCGCGGTGGACGAGTTCTACAACCTCGGCTACGTGCACGAGCTCAAGTATTTCGTCGACTGCGTGTTGAAGAATGAGCCGCCGAAGTTCGGCGTCGACGGCCCGACCGGCGTGACGTGCATGCAGGTCGTCGAGGCGATGTACCGTTCGGCGAAGGAAGGGAAGTCCATCGCGGTGGAGAGCTGATCGGG
Source organism: uncultured Planctomycetota bacterium (assembly GCA_964505325.1). GTDB lineage: Bacteria > Planctomycetota > PUPC01 > PUPC01 > PUPC01 > CAZDHT01. The sequence continues at coordinate 29,030 of CAZDHT010000014.1, forward strand.
TCAGGGCCGCTGGCCGTGACGATTTCCGATCCGGCGCACTCGACGAACGAGGATCGCTTCGTTACCATGGGGGCATCGCACGAGCGGCGGCTGCTCGTCGTGGTGCACATCGACCGTGGCGGACGCATCCGGATCGTCAGCGCCCGACGTGCTACGAAGCGAGAAAGGAAAGGCTATGAAGAAGCGCCGTGAGCCGACCCGCGTAGCCGAGATGCGGGAGGAGTACGACTTCTCCGGCGGCGTCAGGGGCAAATACGCCAAGCGGTACAGAGAGGGCTGCAACGTCGTCGTTCTCGATCCGGACGTTGCGAAGGTGTTCCCCGACAGCGAGTCCGTCAACCGGTCTCTCCGTGACTTGGCCAGGATCATCCGCCGCCGTGAGAGGGTGAGTTCAGCCAAGAAATCCGGCTGAAGATCTATGCCGGCGTGGACGGCGCGACCGGCGTGATGTGCATGCAGGTCGTCGAGGCGATGGACGAGTCGGTGAGGGAAGGCGGGCAAACAGCCGACTGCTGAATCGTCCATTTCTGATGCACCGCGGAGGCGCTGAGATGACGAGGCGCTTGCTTCCCGTTGCCCTGCTTCTGGCCGCGCTCACGACGTGCGCGATGGCCGGCGACGGCCCGCCCGCGAACATCCCCCTGGTCGTCGAAGACCCGATGGCAAAGGACTGGGTGGTCGACCGGTTCGCCGGCAACAGCTCCGCCGGCCCCATCTTTTTCCAGGGCCCGGCGCGCGAGGTCGGCGGGCTCGGCCGCACCGTCGCCGTGCCGACGCCCGACGGCCGGGTGTTCGTTCCCGCCGCGGGCGGCATCTGTGAGGTCTCGACGGGCGGCATGCTCCGCCTCATCGCCGGGCGCCCCGGCGGCACGCAGGAAGGTCCCGCCCATCAGGTGGACGCTCGTGGAGCGCTCGCCTACCACCCCAAAGACAAGTGCCTCTACCTGGCCGGGACGAACTGCGTCAGGCGTCTGGTCGAAAAGCCCGACGGCTCGCGCCACATAGAGATCGTCTGCGGCACGCCAGACCGGAAGGGCTTCACCGACGGCCCGGTCGATGCGGCCACCTTCACCAATCCGCGGCAAATCGCCATTGATTCCCAGGGAACGGTTTACGTACTCGACAACCTGTCGCATCTCCGCCGCATCCGGGACGGGCACGTCACCACGCTCAACAAGTTCTTCTACTCGAGCGGCCTCAAGGACGGGCCCCTGGCCGAGGCCCGGTTCCGACTCATCGGCCTGGGCGGCGGCTTCTGCCTCGCCGGCGACGACACCCTCTATGTCGCCGACCACTGGAACTTCTGCGTCCGCAAGATCGACCTCAAGACGATGACCGTGTCCTCCGCCGTCGGCATGCCAAAGCCCAAGTGGAAACCGCGGGCCCAACGCACGCCCCTGGAGAAACGATACAACAGCAACGCCGACGGCCCCGCCCTCACCCACGCCAGCTTCAACTCCGGCTGCACCAACGTCCGCTGGGACCCCGTGCACCAGAGGCTCTGGTGCGGCGGTCCGGACGAGCGCCGGTTCCGCTGGGTCGGGCCTGACGGATGGGTGCGGACGGTGATCGGCGCCAAGGGCACGCGGAAGTGGGACCGCGATGGCCTGGGCGTCCCCGCGAGCCAGGTAATGCTCATCTGGAACGCCGTCGTCGCCGTCGACGTCAAGGGCCGCGCCTATCTCGCGGCCAGCTCCGACAAGCACGGCCTCTGGCGCGCCTACAACAAGAGGGAGCTGGGCGAATGAGGAAGCTCCTGACCCTGGGCTGGCTGTGCATAGTGGCGACCGGTGCCTTCGGCGCCGCCGTCAGCAACGAGATCATTCTGCTGGAGGGCGGCCCCGGCGGGGGCACCCAGGCCACGCCGCACGTCGCCTTCGGGAAGGGCGTCTACCTGGTCGTCTGGCGGGAAGGCTGGCACGGCAAGGGAGGAAACGCTCGCATCTACGCCGCCCGCGTCGCCCCGGACGGCAAGGTCCTCGATGGCGGGGGCATCGCCGTCGCGCCCGCCAGGCAGGGCGTGCAGACGAGACCCCGCGTCGCCTTCGGCGGGGGCGGCTTTTTCGTCGTTTGGCAGGACCTGAGGAACGGCAAGGATTACGACGTGCTTGGCGCCCGCATCCGCGCCGACGGTAAGGCCCTGGACGCGGAACCGGTCAAGGTCGCGGCCGGCCCCCGAACGCAGGCCCTCCCCGACCTCGCCTCCGACGGCAGCGCGTTCGTCGTCGTGTGGCAGGGGCTCCAGGCCGAGGAGACGCACTATCGCGGCTTCGCCCGCCGCGTCGGCGCGGACGGCCGCGCCGGGCCGGCCTTCGCCAGCCGCGCCAGCCCCCAACCCAAGATCGCGTGGGGCGGCCAGCACTACCTCGTCGCGTATGGCACGAAGAACCTCGACAGCCTTCGGCTGACGAGCGACGGTAAGCCGGCCGACCCCGGACGCAAGCCGTGGGACGGAAGCGTTGTCAGGGGAAGCAAGCACCCGGATTTCTCGCTGGTCGCGCTGCCGAAGCGAGGGTGGCTCGTCGTCAACCACCGCTCGCCGCCGGACCCCTGGGGCTGGGGCGGCCCGGGCGGCATCCGCTGCTACCTGATGACGCCGGACGGCAAGCGCGACCCGACGCTCGAGCCGCTCGTTAAGCAGGTCCGGGGCGGTAACTGGTCGAAGCTCGCCAACTGGCTCGACGTGGGCGGGCGCAAGCGAACGACGTGGCCGTACGGCACCAGCGCCTGCGCGTGGGACGGCGAACACGCCGTGGTTGTCTGGCAGCGGCACCACATCACCGGCCCGAAGAAAAGCACCTTCACCAATTGCGACCTGATGGCGGCGCGCGTCGATGGTTGGAAGCCGGTCGATGTGGAGCCGTTCGCCGTCGCCGCCGGGCCGGAGGAAGAGCGCCATCCCGCGCTCGCCTCGGACGGCCAGGGCGGCCTCCTCTGCGCCTACGAGAAGTACTGCAAAGACCGCACCGTGCGCGTGGTCGCGCGGATGGTCCGAACCGGGCCCTGAGCCAGACAGTGTCTTTGCCATCACGGCGCACGAGTTGGAGACGAACCGCTGGCCCGCTCCGAGCCCTTGACATTCGCACGGCGCAGTAGTTTATTGGCAGTATGAAACAGAAGACATCTATCACACTGAGTGGCGCACTCCTCAGTGAGATTGACGAACACGCCGGCGAGTTCAGAAGCCGCTCGGAGTTCATCGAAGCCGCGCTCCGGTACTTCATCGCTCACCTGCACCGCCAGGAGGCCGAGCAGCGGGACCTGGAGATCATCAACCGGCGGGCCGACGCCCTGAACAAGGAAGCCAAAGACGTGCTCAAGTACCAGGTGCTGCTGTGAGACGAGGCGCACTCTGCAGAGTGCGGAGGCCGTCATCGCGGGACCCGAGGAAGTTCAGGGTCTTTGTGGTTGTGAGCCGGCAGGTCCTCATCGACTCCCGTTTCTCAACGGTGATTTGTGCCCCGGTGTACTCCGCGTACGAAGGTCTTTCGTCACAAATCCCAGTGGGAATCGACGAAGGGCTGAAGCATGATTCGAGCATTCATTGCGACGAGTTGGTTAGCCTCCCGAAGTCGATGTTGACGCAATACGTGGGCATGCTCCCAACGGACAAGCTGCGCCTTCTTGACCGGGCGCTGCACATCGCCCTGCAGTTGCCGGAGGACTGAGAGGAAGGAACATGACTGAATTCAAGGTTGTCATTACGGACCTGGGCTATGCGACGTATGAGCCGGAACGCGAGCAGCTCGCGACCGCCGGCAAGATCGAGCTGGTGCTGGCGGAGTGCGTGACGGAGGCGGATGTCGCCGGGGCCTGCAAGGACGCCGACGGCGTGATCACGCGCCTGGCGCCCGTCGGGCCGGACGCCATCAACGCGATGGAGAAGTGCCGCGTCATCGCTCGCTACGGCGTCGGCGTGGACAACGTCGACATCCCGGCCGCGACGGCGAAGGGCATCCCGGTCTGCAACGTCCGCGCCTACTGCAACGAGGACGTGAGCGACCACGCGCTGGCGCTGCTGATGAGCTGCGTCCGCCGCACCGCCAGCCGCGACAAACAGGTCCGCGCCGGCGAGTGGGACATCGGCTCGAAGGAGCCGGTCTATCGCGTCGCCGGCAAGACGCTCGGCCTGGTCGGCTACGGCGGCATCCCGCGCGTCCTGCACCGCAAGGTCTCGGGCTTCGGACTGAAGGAAGTCTTGATCTTTGATCCCTACGTTACTGATGACGATGCGAAGGGGGCGGGGGTGCGGAAGGTGTCGCTCGACGAGCTGTGCACCGAGTCCGATTTCATCTCCGTTCACGCTCCGCTGAACGACGAGACGCGCCACATGATCGGCCCGGACCAGTTCGGCAAGATGAAGAAGACGGCGATCCTGATCAACACGTCGCGCGGGCCGGTGGTGCATCCGCTGGCGCTGCTCGAGGCGCTGAAGCACGGCTACATCGCGTCGGCGGGGATCGACGTGTACGATCCCGAGCCGCCGCCGAAGGACTCGCCGCTGTTCGAGCTGCCCAACGTGGTGCTGACCGACCACACGGGCTGGTACAGCGAGGAATCGCAGCTCGAGTTGCAGACGTCGGCGGCGAAGAACGTGGCCCTTGTGCTCAGCGGCCAGCCGCCGCTGTTCTGCGTCAACCCGGGGGTGTTGAAGTAGCTGTCAGCTATCAGCCGTCAGCTGTCAACCAGAAAGGTAGCTGGTAGCTGAAAGCTGATAGCTGGTAGCTGATGGCCGACAGCCGACAGGTTCCAGGAGATCCACATATGCCAGACAGCCCCAAGCGCCGCCTGGGTATCCTCGACGAGATGACCCTGCCCGAGGTCCAGGCGTTCGATCCCGAGATCGTGGTGATTCCGTGCGGCTCGACAGAACCTCACGGCCCGCATCTGCCGTACTGTCCCGACACGGCGTGCTTGCGCGACGTGGCGGAAGGCGGGACGGTGCTGGCCAACGGGCGCGGCGTCCGGGCGCTCTGCTATCCAACGCTCCCCGTCGGGCTCAACGTGAACTTCGGCTGGCCGTTCGCGCTGTCGATGAAGGTCCCGACGTACATTGCGATGCTGATGGACCTGTGCGAGCAGATCGAGAAGCAGGGGGTGCGGCGCATCCTGCTCGTCAACGGGCACGGCGGGAACACGGCGGCGCTGCACGCGTTCCAGCGCCAGTGGGCGCACCGCGGCGTCGGCGGAATGCCCGGCGCCGAGGACCACGCGTTCGTGTGCAGCGTGCTGCGGCGCTCGCCGAAGGCCGGCGAGGTCGTCACGCACCGCAGCGATCACGCCGGCGAGGCCGAAACCCTCGAGATGATGGCCATCCGGCCCGAGCTGGTGCGGATGGACCAGCTGAAGGAATTCGTTCACCAGGACCCCGCCATCGAGATCCTCGACCACCCAAGCGTCCACTGGGTCAAGCCGTGGCACTTGCACCTGCCATCCGCCGCGGGCGGCGAGACGCGGACGGTGAACATGGACAACGCGAAGAAGCTCCGCGTGCTGAACAGCGAATGGGTCGCCGGCGTCATCTGCGACCTGTGCTCGATCCCGTGGTCGGGTCGGTATCCCTACGAATAGGAGGCGTCCCGGTGCGAGTCGTCCTGGTCAGCATGAACGACATCGGCGCCTACCCCCTCGAGGTGCTGGCGCAGTCCCCGTTGAACCTCGTCGCGCTGTTCACACTGAAGGACCGCGGCAAGCATTACATGGACGCGACCGATCACGCCGAGCTGGCCCGGAAGTACGACGTCCCGGTCTACAAGGTGAGCAGCATCAACGACCCGGACGCGGCGGAGCGGATGCGGGAGCTCGAGCCGGACTACTGCATGTCGCTCGGCTGGAAGCAGATCGTCAAAGACCACATGTTGGCCATCCCAAAGATCGGCTGGTTCGGCGGGCACCCGGTGTACCTGCGGCTCAAAGGAGAGCCGATGGACCCCGCCGTGCTGTCCGCGCCGGGCAACGAGCCGCTTCAGTACGCCATCCGGGGCGGATACCGGAAGACCGGCATGTCGCTCATCTGGGTGCAGGCGAAGATCGACGCCGGCGAGGTGTTCGCGCGCGGGCCGATCGACCTCGACGTCGAGCACGAGACGTCCTACACGCTAATCCACAAGATCGGCCGGCTGACTGGCGAGCTGCTGCAGGAGAACATGGAATCGCTCCTCGCCGGCACGCCGCCGCGCATGCCGCAGGAGATGAGCGACCTCCAACCGTACATGCCGCCGCTCTACGCTGACGACAACCGCATCGACCTGCAGGCGCCCGCGGAGGAGACGTACGCGCTCGTCCGCAGCAGCATCTACCCGTATCCGAACGCGTTCATCGAGTTCAACGGACAGCGGATCTACATCGAAAGCGCGCGGATGGAGAACGACGTGTTCACCGAGCTCCGCACGCGAGTCGGTGGAACGCCCTGGGGGCCGGCATGAGTCGCCGCTGGGGTATCCGTATCAGTAACTTGCCGAGGCCTGGCCAATGACCAAGAGCCGCACGCCACGCATGGGCATCCTCGACGAAATGACGCTGCCGGAGGTCGAGGCGTTCGAGCCGGAGATCGTTGTCATCCCGCTCGGTTCGACGGAGCCGCACGGCCCCCACCTGCCGTACTGCTGCGACGCGCTGGGCGTCCAGACCAACGCCGAGGGCGGCACGGTGCTCGCGAACGAGCGCGGCGTGCGGGCGCTGTGCTATCCGACGCTGCCCGTCGGGCTGAACGTGAACTTCGGCTGGCCGTTCGCGCTCTCGATGCGCGTGCCGACGTACATGCAGATGCTGATGGATCTGTGCGAGCAGGCCGAGGCGGAGGGCGTGCGCCGCATCCTGCTGGTCAACGGGCACGGCGGCAACACGTCGGCGGTCCACGCGTTCCTGCGCAACTGGGCCCACCGTGGCATCGCCGGCACACCGGGCGCCGAGGACCACGCCTTCGCCTGCGCCGTCGGAGGCGGCTCGCCCAAGGCGCGGGAGCTGATCACGTACCCCAGCAACCACGCCGGCGAGGGCGAGACGCTGAGAATGATGGCCATGCGGCCGGAGTTGGTGCGGATGGACAAACTCGACAACTTCCCGTTCGGCAAGCCGGCGATCGAGATTCTCGAAGGCCCCCACGTCCACTGGGTCCGGCCGTGGCACCTGCACGTGCCGCGCGGCGCGGGCGGCGAGACGCGGCACGTGACCCGGGAGAAGGCCGAGCAACTGGCGCCGCTCGGCCCCGAATGGATCGCCGACGTGATCTGCGACCTGTGCGCCGTTCCGTGGTCGGGTCGGTACCCCTACGAGTAGCAGTCGGCCTCAGGTCTCTTGCCGTTCGAGGAACCGCAGGTCGTCGAGATCCTTGGGTCTTCCGGCGGCCCGCTTGTTGCGGACGAGGTCTTTCAGGCCGATGAACCATACGGGGATAAGGAAGAAGCGCTCAGCTGGTCTTGTGGCATGCGCGAATGTCCTTGCCGCGGCCAAAAACCCTCCGCTGCAGCGCCCGCGCCGCGTCCACTCGGTCCTGAGGCGTCATGGCCAACTGCTGGCGGACGTCGTTCTCGTCTGCTTCTTTGAACGATTTGCTCTTGTGCACGACGCGCTGCATGACCTCACCCCTTGGATCGTCGAGCGGCTCGTGATCCTCACCACAATACATTCTATCGGCCGCGACCGGGCCAGGCAATCATCAGTCACCAGTGATCAGTCATCAGTTCCCGGCGTACGTTTGGCGCTGATTACTGGTCACTGGTCACTGGTCACTGGTCACTTCTTCTCATCCAGCGGGCCGACGCCGGAGTAGACGTTGAACCCGCCGTCGATGGGAAGGGTGACACCGTGGATGAAGCTGCCGGCGTCCGACATCAAGAGGATGATCGCGCCCATCAGCTCGTCGGGGTTACCGAACCGGTCCATCGGGGTGTTCGCGATGATCGAGTGACCGCGCTTGGTGAGTGTCGTGCACTCCTCGTCCTCGTAGAGCAGGCCCCTGTTCTGCGTGGTGACGAGGAAGCCGGGGGCGATCTCGTTAACGCGGATGTCCGCGTCGGGGAAGTCGACCTTGACCTGCACGGCCAGCCAGCGGGTGAAGTTGGTCACCGCGGCCTTTGCGTTTGAGTAGCCCGGCACGTTGGTCAGCGGGGCGAGCGCCGCCATCGACGACGTGTTGATGATGCAGCCGGTGCCGCGCTCGGCGAAGTGCCGGCAAAAGATCTGCGTCGGCAGGAACGTGCCGGTGTAGTTCAGGCTGAACACCCTGGCCAGCGCGTCGACCGGGAGGTCGGTGAACACCCCGTCTGGCCGGACGGTCGCCGCTTTCTGATTTCCGCCCGCTCCGTTAATGAGGACGTCGCAGGTGCCGAATTCCGCCAGGATTCTCTCGAGCGCCGTCTGGATGCTCCCGGCGTCGAGCACGCTGCACTCGATCCCGAGCGCCTCGCCGCCCGCCGACCGGATCTGCTCCGCGACCGCCGCCACCTTGTCGCCGAGAATATCGAGAAGGGCGACCTTCGCGCCGTTCTCGGCCAGCGCCTTCGAGATCGCGCTGTACAGAACCCCCGCGGCGCCGGTCACCGCGATGACTTTGCCGTCAATGCTGAACAAGTCAGCGGCTCTGGTGGACATGTCTGTCTCCTTGTTCAGATGCTGAGATCCGGGGAAGAAACCCTTTTCGGAAAGGGCTTCCTACTCGATCCCTGCTTCGCTCTTCGCGGCTCTGAACTTCTCGGTGAACTCGGTGAGCGAGGCGTTGATGGTCTCGATGTCGCCCGGCCTCTTGGCGTCGGCCACGCCCTTCAGCGGCGCCGACATCCCGAGCACGGGATAGTAGCCGCGGCCGGAGATCGCCTTGATGTACTCGACACCGGTCTCGCAGTTCACGCCGCCCGTCGGCATGATGATGCGCCCGTCGTGGCGGTCGCGCACGTACGGCGCCAGCAGGCCCGACACGCCTTTCGCCCCGTGCGTGTTGGCCGGGAAGATCTTAATCGCATCCGGCTCGAGCCCGTCGTCCCGCTCGATGAAGTACTGGAGTTCGCTCGGGGTGAAGATGGCGGGCGCGGCGAAGCAGCCAGCCTCGTGCGCAATCTTGACGAACTGCGCGCCTTCGCCGTAGCCGCCCATCACGTCCGCCGGCGCGACGATCATGTCGAAGCCCATCTCAATCGCGGCTTCCAACTCCCTGGGGTTGATGACGCTGCCGACACCGAGCACGAACGGCTTGTCGGCGGGCGCCGCGACGCGGAGCGTCACCATCTCCTGCATCGCCTCGCGCAGGATCGCCTCCTCGATGCGGAACGTCACCTCTGCGACATAGCCGAACTCATACACCGCCTTCATCGTCGTCACCATGTCCGCAGGGCAGGTGATGTGGCTCTTGTTCATCACCACGCACACGCCGCTGCTTCGCATCGCCGCGTCCACGCGGCTCTTCTCGCGTTTGTACGCCATCACTGTCTCCTTCCAGTTCGCCTATCGCAGCGCGCTGACGCCGCCGCCGGTCATCGCGCGTTTCACTTCCTTCAGCACGTCGGCTTGTTTGACCATCGACACGTCGCCCGGGGTGCTCTGCACGCAGATGCCGTGCGCGGCGCCCCACTGGACCGCCTCGTCCGGGCCCTTGCCGTTCATCAGCGCCGCGGCAACGCCCGACGCGAACGAGTCCCCGCCGCCCGTCCGGTCGGCGATCTCGACGTTCTCGCGCGTTACAGCGACGTGAATCCTGTCCTCCGTCACGTCATACAGCACCGCGCCCCAGTTGATCCTGTCGGCGCTCAGCGCGGCGCGGAGTTGCGTCCCAATCAGCTTCAAGTTCGGATACTTGTCGGCGACCCGCTTCAGCATGGCCGAATACACCTCGAGCCAGACATCGAAGGGCTCGTCCTTGCTGACCTCGCGGTCGAGGGTCTCGCCCAGCGCGTCGTCGAAGTCGCCCTGGTTGCCGACGAGGAAGTCCGTCTCGGCGACGATCTTCTGGTTGTTGGCGCGCGCGCGGCCCTTGTCTGGCTCGACCTTCGAGCGGTAGTTCAGATCGAAGGCGCGGACGGTGCCCGCGGCGCCGGCCGCCTGCATCGCCTCCAGCGCCACGTCGGCCGAGGTCGGCGAGATCAGCGTGTAGATGCCGCCGGTATGGAACCAGCGGACGCCCTGCCCGAACAGACCCGCCCAGTCGACGTGGCCCGGCTTCAACTCGCGAATGGCGGTGTGTGCGCGGTAGTACTCGGTAATTGAGGGCACCACACCCTTCCCGCTCCACGTGAAATTCACCCCGTTGCAGATGGTGCCCTTCGCGTCGGTCGAGTGCTCGCCCTCGCCCTTGTTGTTGAACCAGATGATGTTCGAGGTATCCACGCCGCACTCGCGCATCTGGTTCTCGATGTTGCGGCCGATGCCGTCGTCGACCAGCGCCGTGACCACGGCGGTCCGCATGCCGAAGCAGTAAGCCAGGCCGCAGGCGACGTTCGTCTCGCCGCCGCCCTGCCAGATCCGCGCGGTTCGGGCGCGCGCGGTGGGGACATCCCCGGGATCAATCCGCATCATCACTTCGCCCAGCGACACTTCATCATAACGGCACTCCCCTGCCGATTTGAGCTTCAAGGAACCTGCCACGTTTCCACCTCCCTGAGCTTGAGAGCGATTGACACCAACTCCGAATCTGTGTAACGAACGAATAATAGGGGTTATCTCAAGAGCATGCCAGAAAAAAAACGGGCATGTACGAGCACACCGCCCGGGGCAGTCTCGCAAGCGCTTGCTGCGAAAGCGGTTGCGCCCGTTCTGGAATCGCTGGGAGCGCCGCGCGCGAGTTCGAGCAGGGGCCGTTCATCGCCTTGGCGTGGGCGTCGCGGGGGAGGAGGAGGACAGACGACGGTCTCCGGCGGGCCGTGGCCTCCGCGCGGTCGTCACGCCGCGCTTCGGATTATCGCCAAGTGCAGAGTGGATATTCTGAATGGGGGCTGACGTGGGCAGTGGGCTTCGTTCTTTGTGGCACGGGCGTCTCGCCCGTGGGCGATCACGGCCGGGACGGCCGTGCCACGGGGGGCGTGCCGCCCGACGCCGCAGGCGGCGACTGCTCCGAAATACCCCCCGTTC
>CAZDHT010000015.1:0-39933 GCA_964505325.1 uncultured Planctomycetota bacterium
GTCGTTGGTGACTGGCTCGGCGATGCCGTTCCAGAAGTTCTCGCAGGTGATCGGCGCCTCGTCGTCGAGCAGGTCGGCGACCACCACCCTCCCGCTCTTCTCGAACACGATTTCGAATTGCCTGGCCATGCGTCCTCCTCAAAACGCGTTGCAGCACTCGACGGGTTGGCCGGTCTTCACCGATTCCCAGGCGGCGACGCCGACGGCCACCGACTTCGCTCCGTCCACCACGCCGGGCGACGGGGCCGCATCGGTGTCAAGACATTCCTGCAAGTGGCGCATGTAGCGGATCACCGTGGCGCCGTGGCCGTAGGCGCTCAGGTCGCGCTCCGGCTCGAACGGCGTGACCTCGACCTTGTGCTCGGGGTCGCTGTCCCGCACGACGCGAATCTCGCCCGGCTCGTTGTCCGTGAACTCCGCCTGCAAACTGCCTTTCGTGCCGTAGATGCCGAGCTGCATCATCGGCGTCGGCGGGTGCACGATACCGTACAGCCCCGAGACACGCCCGATCACGCCGGACTTGAACGTGACGTTGAGGAAGAAATTGTCGTCGAGCGGATACTCCGGGGTCAGGTCGCCCTTTCGCGCGATGGCGTGGACGCTCTCGACGTCGCCGCCGAAGGCGCGAATCACGTCAATGGAATGGACGCAGCCGCCGAACATGAAGTCCTGCGGCGCGGTCAGCCGCCACGGGGTGAAGTCGAAGACGGGCCGCAGGTCGTGGACGTAGTAGCTCTCCAGCGCGATGAGGTCGCCCAGCTCGCCGTCGTCGAAGAGTCGCTTGGCGGCGAGAAACTGGCGGTCGAAGCGCATCGTCTGGCCGACGAGGAACTTCACGCCTCTCTCGCGCACGAGCGAGACGAGCCGCTTCGCGTCGTCGAGCGTGGTGACCATCGGCTTCGTGCACACAACGTGCTTGCCCGCTTCGAGCGCCCCGATGCAGTGCTCCGCGTGCAGATGGTCGGGCGAATAGACGCAGACCACGTCGACGTCGTCCCGCGTCACCAGCTCGCGGTGGTCGGTCGTGAAGAACGGCACGTCGAACTTCTCGGCGCATTCCTCGGCAACCTCGGCGCGGCGGGTGCACAGCGCCGTGATCCGATAGCGCAGGTCAGGTACGTCCTTCAGCAGGGTCACCGTCGAGGCCATGTTGCTCGGCCCCATGCCGATTACGCCAAGGCGAATTTCGCCGCCGCTCATCGGATCACCCTCTGGTCAGCTTAGATCGTGGTACGCGAATTTGCGCGGGCCGGCGTGCGAGAGCTTGTACGGGAAGCCGTCGCGCAGGTTCTCCATGACGGCGAACATCCCGTGCTCGTCGAGGTGCCGGCCCTTCCTATCGAGCTCCGCGATGACGTCCATCGGCTCCATCGGGCCGTTTGCCTTCACGACCTGGAGCACGAGCTTGTCCAGGCCGGAGTACGCGAACGGCTCGACCTCGCCGCGCTCGGCCAGCTTGACCGCGGTTCTCAGCGTCTTCGCCCTGAGCCGCATCTCCGAGACGCTCCGCATGTTGCTCGTCGTGACCAGCCGCGGCAGCACATCTTCGGCGACCGGGCACAGCCCCGCCTTCCAGTTCACCCGGCCCTTGTACAGGTGGCAGTTGTAGGGGCAGCCCTTGTTGCCGTACGCGTTCGGGTTCCGGAACATCGTGTACAGATACGCCGGCCGCTGGGTGAAGCCCATGCCGAACAGGCCGCCGCCCGCCTGGCGCAGGGCGGCCTTGAACACGCCGCGCTCGATGCCGGCGCGCTCGCCGCGGAAGATCCCCGTCCACGTGTAGGGCGAGACGGTGCTCCGCGGCAGCGCCTTGCGCGCATCGAGCCAGTCACAGTCGGCGACGGCCGCGTCCATGATTTTCTTGCCGGCGCGATACGTCTTGAGGTAGCCGGGCACCTTCCTGAGTTGCTCGACGCCGACCGCGGCGGCGAACTCGGTCATCCGGTAGTTCGACGACAGCACCTCGGGGCTCTCGCCGAAGATGATCCGGCGACGCAGCTCCGCCGCCAGGGTGTCGTCGTCGGTGATGGCCATCCCGCCCTCGCCAGTGGGGAGTTGCTTGCCCATGTTGAAGGAGTAGGTGCCGATGTGGCCCCAGCGGCCGAGGTACTTGCCGCGGTACTTGGCAAACATCGCGTGGGCGCAGTCTTCGAGCAGATAGATGCCGTGCCGGTCGGCGATCTTGCGGAGCGTATCGGCCTCGGCGGGGAAGCCCCACAGGTGGGTGACCCAGATCGCCTTCGTTCGCTTGGTTATCTTGTTCTCGACGGACGCGGGGTCCATCAGGAAGTCATCCGGCCGCACGTCCGCCCAGACGGGCACGATGTTGTTGTGGAGGCACGCGATGGCGTGGAACTGGACGATGGGGTCGCAGATGATCTCATCGCCGGCGCCGGCGCCGATGGCGCCGGGGATGGCGTGCATCAGGAGCATTGCGGACCCGCCGGTGAGCGCATGCTTCGCACCGTACGCCTTCGCAAAGTCCGCGCGGAACCTGTCCATGAACCCGCCGCGGTGGTCGGCGAAGTTGCGGCTGTCCACGACCTTCGCCAAGTTCCGAATCTCCGCCTTGCCAAATCGTGGCATTGTGATGTCTCCTAGAACTCCCGGGTCAAATGGCCGGAACGCGCGCCGTCGCGGCGGGCGCTGCACCATTCGAAGCAGCCCCAGTCTTCGGCGGGCTCGTGGCCGTGCTCGACACCGCGGACGCAGTAGACAATCCAGCCGGGCGCGATCTCGAACTGGCCGCTCCGGCCGTCCGGCAGACGGATCGTCAGGAGCGTGCGGCCCTTGGCCCACGCCCAGTATTCGTCGTTGTCGTGGTAGTGCAGTTCGGTGGACTTCTCCTTGGCCAGCATCCAACAATGGAACGAACCCGGGTCGATGGGGTCGAGCAGCCGTTGAACTTCCGGCGTCAGCGTTTCGCCGGCAGCGTGGTTCACCGCGAACATCCGCGGCTCCAGCCCCGCACAGTCGTTCGGGGCAAGGCTCACCAACTTGGGCCAGTCGGACATGTCGAGTCCTCCCTGGGCGGGGCGTCTGCTCTTCCCGGTTGCCGGCTCGCGTCTTATACCACAAGATGCGCCTCCAGGCCAGAGCAAGCTGACATCTTAAAAGCGGTGACAGGCACGTCTCCGCGCGGGACCTTGTTCGGGCTTCTGCCGCACGTGCATGCCCGCCAATGAGTTCCGACGTTGCCTTTTCGCAACGCAAAAACTGGGAAATGCGATTTCCACTTGCTCGGCGGCGCGATGTGCCGTGAGTGAGAAGTCCCGGAATTCTCAGAGGATCACCTGCCGCGACCGGCGCGCTTCTCTGCCGCGGCGACGCCCTCCGCGATGAGCCGGCCGGCCAGCTCGTTGATGTAGAACTCAATCCAGGTGTAGCCCCTGTGGCGATTGTCTTCAGAGGCGCCGGCGGGGACGGTCCTGTTCGCATCGGCCGGGTGTTTCGGATCGAGCTTGTGTGCGGTCTCCCAGTCGTCGGGCAGCCCGTCGTTGTCGGCATCGGTGGGCGCCACCCCGGGCTTGAGGCCGACCATGAGCCCGCCCGCGGGCTCGTGGCGGCGCCACTTGCCCGTGCCCTTGCGGACCTCCTCGATGGTGCGCTGACTGACCGCGTCACGCGGGAAGCAGCCGACCTTCGCGAGCACGAGTTCGTACGCCTCCTTGTGCGGCTGCGTGTCGACCGGCGGCGCAGGCCAGGGCACCGCGACCTTGGGCTCCTTCGCCGTGTCGACCACCTTGCCCATCCAGTCGAGGTAGTTGTCCTTCGTGAACAGGTTGGCGTCCTTGCGGCTCCAGTTGAGGCGGTCGAAGTCGCGGCCTTTCATCGTGCTGCGTACGTTGGGCCCGGCCTTGATGTAGTTGCCGACGATGTTGATCTTGATCGGCTTCCCGTCGTTGTGCCGCGCCGACCAGATAAACGGGAGGAGCATGTTGTAGATGATGTTGTTGCGGTGGTCGACCGTCTCGATGGTGCAGATGGGCGCCCGCTTCTCGTGATGGGCGAACAGGTTGTGATGGACGGTGGTGTCCGCACCACCGTAGCTGAGCAGCAAGCCGAAGTTGTGCCGGCCCTTCTCGTGGCCGACGGGGTCGCTCTCCTCCAGTGCACACCACTGGATCGTGACCTGTTGGGAGCCGGACAGGTCCATACTCTCGTCCGTCGACCACGACGTAGAGATGTGGTCGAGCATCAGGCGCTTGACTCGTGTGATCTGGAGGCAGTCTCCCCCGTGCCACTTGCCCCGGTGCACGGGCGGGCGGACGCGCACGAAGCGGATGATGACGTTGTGGACGGGCGGCTTGATCTGGTATCGCGTGCTGAGGATTCCCTCGATGGTGATGCCCGCGCCGGGCGCCGTCTGGCCGGCGATGGTCAGGTCGGACTGCGTGATGGTGACGTCGCCCTTGATCACGCCGCTCACGTCGAAGACGACGATGCGCGGCCCCTTGGCCTGCACCGCGGCCTGGAGGCTGCCCGAGCCGCGCGCCTGGAGGTTGGTCACCTTGATAACGCGCCCGCCGCGCCCGCCGGTGGCGATCGCGCCGAACCCTTCCGCGCCGGGGAACGCGGGCAGTTCCTCTCCGGCGAGCCCCGCGCCGCTCAGCGCGGCCAAACACAGCGTACAGAGCAATGCCGTCCGGTTCTTCATCGCAGATTCTCCTTGTCCGGAAGCGAGAGAATGAAGCGAAGGCAACGGTTCACGCTACGACCCCGAGAGAGCCGCTTCTGCTAGGGTGACAAGCCGCAATTATAGCAGACCCGGCGAAAAAAGAAGGCGGAAAGATCCCGCCCGTGGAGACCGGATGTTCAGGCCCGCGGCCGTCGGCATCCCTGTCATTGGACTGCCCGCGAACGACGCGGAATGTACAGGCGGCGCGGCCACCTACCGGCCGTTCCTGACCTTCAGTATTACTGTTCGGACTTCTTCTATCGTGCGCGCTCGGCTGTCCAGGAGCTGATCGACGATGTCGCGCGCTCGCTCGATGTCTTCCGACTCTGCAAGGGCCACTTCGGACGAGATCTCCGGCGAGCCGGCGGCAAAGATGCGGCGGTGCCGGCCCCGGCCGCTGCTTTCCCACACTGTCTCTATGCGGCGACGGATGCCCAATCCGCTCCGGCCAATCGACAAGAAGAACATGAGGTTCATGCGCTGCAAGGCTGCTACCGAGACGTCGTTGTCCCCACAGATCTGTGCGCGGGCCTGTTCGTACGTATCGGCGTGCAGGTTGGTGGCGAGCATGTGCCCCGCCTGGGGCAGATCGAAGTAGGCGCGAAGCGCCCTGCCCCACAAGTAAGCGTAGTAGTGTCCGCTCCCGATTTCGTGACAAATGTAGCAGCGGCGGGGTGCGGGATTGCTCACGCCGCGCTCGATGGCGGGGATCCCATCGGCCGGCGCCAGCCGTACGTCGAAGGGCACGAAGTTGAGGAGCGCTCCCATCACGGTGGTCTTGCCTGCGCCGCCGGGCATGGCGCCGACCAGGAACGAAGCGCCGTTGCCGATGGCCGCGAGGGCGTACGCGGCCAGGTCTCTGCTGATCGTCCCTGCCTGGATCAGGTCGACGATGGACAGCATCCTGCCGCCGCGCTGGTTGCAGCGGTTGATCTCGGCACAATGGTTGCGGATGGCGCTGTCGGTCACCGGCTCTCATTCCTCCAGCCCGAGAATGCCCGCCACAGAGTACATACGGCCCGCCGAGAAGCAAGGGGTTTTCAACACGATGCTCCGGCCGGTGCTGCCACGTGGGTTGGCCCGATTCTTTCTCGCACGCGGCGACTCAACATGCCGAGAAGTCCCCGTGGCGGAGCCGCTTCGGCGCGCTGGTGGCCGTTCCTGCGGGACGAGTAGCGGCCACGTGAGCAAAGATTCGCGGTACGAGCGGGCAACGACCCTGCTATAATCGGTTCGTAACACTGGCGTGAGGGGAACGTCGTGAGGAAGCGCTCGATTCTGTTGCTCGGCCTGGCTGTGCTCGTGGCGGCTCCCGCCTTTGCTGCGACAGACGAGGCCGAACTGGCGCGGATCCGGCGGAAGGTCAAGAAGTCCGGCCTGTTCTACACGGTCACGTACAAGAACTACGTCATCAAGACGGACATCGACGAGCAGTTCGCCGCGGAAGCGGCCGTGTACATGAACAGATTCTACGATGCGTTCCGCTCGTTCTTCAAGCCGAAGCCGAAGGTCAGCACCGTTCCCGCAGTCTATTTCTTCAAGAACCGGGAGACGTACAAGACCTACGTGAAGAAGTTCGACAGCGACAAGCTCCTCAACGCCGGGGGGTTCTACCGGAGCCGTCGCGGCAAGTCCGAGCTGTTCTGCTGGCACAACCGCCCCGGTACGGGCTTCCCCGGGTTCCCGAAGCGGGTGATCCGCCACGAGGGCGCCCATCAGCTCCTCAACTACATCCTGGGCACGCGGCGGATCCCCATCTGGTACAACGAGGGCGTGGCGACGTTCTTCGAAGGCTGGAACGTCGAGAAGCCCAGGGAGTGGAACCTGGCGAACCTGGAGAACACCAATACGCGGTTCGCCGTGATCAGACGGACGTTCGGAACCAAGGAGTTCCTCGACCTGCACTACCTCGTGAAGCTGAACTCCAAGACGTGGGTGCCCGATGATTTCGGCAAGAAGACACTGCTCCATTACGCCGAAGTGCAGAGCTTCATGACGTTCCTGCTCGTCTCAAAGGATGGCCGAAAGTTCTTCACCGTGATCTTCAAGGCCGTCGCGCAGGGCAAGGACCCGTCGAAGATGCTCAGCCGGAAGGTTCTGGACAGCGCACAGCGGGCATGGTACAAGGACATCGAGGAACGGATCGAACGCTCGGCGGGAAAAGGGGCCTGACACCTTCATACACAAATGTGAACCGTTACAGAAGGCAGTAACCCGGCCGTACCCCGAAGTGACGAGGAAAGGATTTGATGACTGAGGCAGCAAGCGAGCGCATCGAGGACAAGATCAAGCAGATGATTGTCGAGAGGTGTTTTCTGGACATCGATCCGAAATCCATCGCGGACGACGACGTGCTCATCAAGCGGCAGGACATCGATTCGCTGAAGCTGTTCGAGATTGTCGTGGGAACCGAGGAGGAGTTTGGGATCAGTGTGATGGGGGAGGACTTCACCGTCGACAATTTCCGCACGGTGAAGGACATCGCGGACTGCGTGCGAAAGAACATGTAGTGGCCGGCGAAACGTACTTCAGGTTTGGCGGGGACCGGGAGCTGTTCGGGGCCTTCCACAGGTCTTCCGAAGCGGGGGAAGGAGATCTCGCGCTGGTCCTGTGTGCGCCGTTCGCCGAGGAGAAAAAGTGCTCGTACCGGACGTTCGTCCAGGCGGCGCGCACGTTCGCGGCGGCGGGAGTGGCGTGCCTCCGGTTCGATTACTTCGGGACAGGTGACAGCGAGGGGGAATTCCAGGAGTTCTCGCCGCAGCGCGCGGTCCGGGACATCGGCGCGGCAGCAGACCGGGCCCGGGAGATGGCCGGTACTTCGCGCGTCGCTCTGCTCGGGCTTCGGCTCGGCGGGACGATGGCTCTGGCGGCGGCGCCCGGCGCCTCGGCGGACCGTGTCATCCTCTGGCAGCCGGTCCTCAGCGGTAGGAGCTTCTTTGATCTGACCGTCAAGCGCCAGATGCTCCGCAGGCAGCTCATCGGCGCCGCCCGACCGGCAGAGGAGCGCTCGTCTGACCGGTCAGACGAACACTCCACAGCGCCCGACGTGATCGACCTCGATGGCTATCCGCTCAGCAAGGCCGCCGGCGACGACATCCGCGCCCTCAACGGCGCCGAGGCCGCCGACGCCTATCCCGGCCCGATCCGGCTGCTCCAAATCTCACACACGGACAGGATCACACGGGAATACCAGGGACTCGCCGACGCGCTGGGCGAGCGACTCACCGTGGCCGCCGTCAAGTGCCTGCCGTTCTGGAACCGTATCGACATCGCCGACGCCTCGCCTGTCATCACTCAGAGCCTGGAGTGGCTGAAGTGACCGCGCATGCGCTTCGCAGCGGCGGACAGCGCCGGCCGGCGCTCGCGTGGAGTCAGGCTCACCGGCCGGCTAGGTCTTCAGCGCGGCATCGCGGAGTTCGAAGAACTTCTTCGCTTGGGCGTTCAGGTTCCCGGCGACGTCGCCGTCCATCGAGACTTCCATCGACATGAACCCGCTGTAGCCGTCTTCGGCCAGTAGCCCGAAGAGTTCGGTGTACGGATAGTCGTCGGCGAGAAGATCGTGGAAGTGGATGTGCCGGATGTAGCGCTTCATCTCGAGCCAGACCGTCCCGACCGAGCCGTTCACCACGTCCCTCCGGTCACAGTTGTACAGCGTGGCGACGGCCCGATGGTTTGCGACCTCGACGGCCTTCTTGTTCAGCCGCCAGTCATTGAAGTCGCCGTGCATCTCGAGCAGCACGTCCACACCGGCGCGCTCGCCGATCGGCGCCAGCTCCCTCAGTGCCCGGCCGACCTGCATCGCCGTGTCATCGGGATGAACACCGTCCACGACGTTGTTGCCGAAGACGCGGATCCGGGGTGCGCCGAGGTCCGCCGCCAGCTCGATGGCCTGCTTCGCACCGTCGATGTTCTCACGGAGTTCCTCGGCGTCGGCCATGTGAAACCGGCAGCCGGTGGCGATGGAGCACGTGCACAGGCCCGCCGCGGCCAGCTTGGCCTTCACCTCGGCTCTCGCTTCCTTCGACATGGTAAGGTCCACGTTGTGCTTGTGGCCGCTGCTAATCCGGAACTCCACCCCCTCGACGCCCGCTTTGGGCAGTTCGGCGCAGAGGGTCTCGATGCTCCAATCCCTGAAGATGTTGTAGGTCGTAATGCTAAGCTTCATTGTCGTCCTCCATTGTGCCGGGTAGTTGCGGCTTGTGCCGGGAATCAAGATAGCTCTGTAACATGAGCTGCGCAGCCAGCGAGTCGATGCGTTTCTTGCGCTTGGCCCGTGTCAGATCGCCGCTGAGCATGGCCCGCTCGGCCTGCACGCTGGTCAGGCGTTCGTCCCACGCGATGACAGTCGCGGTCGCGGCCCGGCGGAGCTTCTCCGCGAATTCGGCCGCACGGGCGCTCATGTCGCTTTCGCCGCCGTCCATGTGCTTTGGCGAGCCGACGACGATCTCCGTCGCCGCGCGCGATTCCGCCTCTTGCACGATCGCGGCGATGCGCTCTTCTTCAGTGCCGGTGATCGCCGGTCCGGGAAAAGCGATGGTGTTGCCGGCGTCGGAGAACGCGAGGCCGATCCGCTTGAGCCCGAAATCTATGCCAAGAACAGCCACGAGTTCCTCAGAGGTACTTGTCCAGCCCAAGCCGGTCGAGCGTTTCCACGAGTCTCTTGACTTCGTTGGCGCGGTCCTTGGGGCAGACGAGGGTGGCATCCCTCGTGTGGACGACGATCACGTCTTTCACACCGCTCGCGGCGACGAGGTGATGATCGTCCGTGACCACGATGCACCCGTCGGTGTCCAGCATCAGCGTCTTGCCGATGACCGTGTTGCCGGCAGCGTCCGGCGCGTAGTGGCGTTCCAGGGCAGTCCACGAACCCACGTCATCCCAGTCGAACTCCGCCTCGACCACGGCGACATCCGTCGCCTTTTCCATCACGGCGTAATCGATGGAGATCTTCGGGAGCTTCTCGTACTCCCGCCGGATGGCGGACGTCGCGCGGCGGGTGCCGAGAGCCGGCCGGATCCGCTCCATCGCGTCCCGCAGGTACGGCGCGTGCCTGGCGAACTCCGCCAGGATCACATCCGCGCGCCAGACGAAGTTGCCGCTGTTCCAGTAGTATTGCCCGGACCGCACCATTCGCTTTGCGGTCTTCGGGTCGGGCTTCTCGGTAAACCGTTGGACTCTGAAGACCTTCGAGCCCGTGGCCCCCGCGAGCCGGCGGCCGCGGTGGATGTAGCCGAAGCGGGTCTCCGGCGCACCGGGCTTGATCCCGAACGTGACCAGGCTCCCCTTCTGGGCGACGCGCACGGCCGTCCGGACGGCTTTGCGGAACTTGGCGGCCTGGCTAACCAGGTTGTCGCCCGGCATGCAGAGCATCACGGCGTCGGGATCGAGGCGGTGGACGATCACCGCGGCCAAGGCCACGCACGCCGCGGAATCCCGGCCCATCGGCTCGCCGATGACGTTTGCCTTCGGAACCCAGGGCAGGGCGCGGCGGATCCCCGGCGCCTGTGTCCGGGACGTCACGCAGAACAGGCGTTCGGGCGGCACCATGGGCGCGATCCGATCGACCGTCTGCTCGAGCATGCTCTTCTCACCGACGATCGGGAGCAGGTATTTCGGAGTGGTCTTCCGGCTGAGCGGCCAGAAGCGCGTGCCGGCGCCCCCGACCATCAGGACTGCGTGGAGCATGGCTCACTCTCCCGGAATATGGCGATGGCCTTCTTCAGTCTTCGTTCCACCACCGCCGGCTCGGAATCGATGAACGCGGCGAGGTATGGGGCCGCCTCGCCCGTCCGGTCCAGCGCCACCAGCGCCATACCACGGATGTAGTCGCACCATTCACTGAAGAGGAACACATCGCCGACCATCGGCAGCGTATCGAGCAGCTCGAGCGCCGTTTCGTACCGGTCAAGGCGATATACGTTCGCGGCGTGGTAGAACTGGGCCACGCCGGCCAACGGCCCTTTTTTCGGAGCGGCGACAAGTTCCGGCTCCGCACGTTCGAACTCGCTCGCCTCGAACAGTGCCGCGCCGTACATCGCCCGGTGAGCCGCGTCGTCCGGCTTCAGCTGCACGGCGCGCTCGAGGTATTTCAGCGCCTTCTTCGGTTTGCCGGACTCGAGCAGGCGCTCGCCTCGCTTCGCGCACGCCTTCACGGACAGGTCCGGGATCGAGCTCGGCGCCACGTCCGCCTTGGGGCCTCCTTCAACGTCCGGCGGGATCGCGCCGGAATCCGTTCCCACCCGCTCGAAGACCTTCCGCTCGATGACGGCGAGGATCCAGCCGAGCATTTCGAGGTTGTCGGTGGCCGCGCCTGCCAGGAGTTTCTCGCAGCCCCGCGCGAGGTTGCCGCCGAGCACGTCCACCACCGCCGACAGCGAGTGCACGATGGGGTTCCGGGGCGAGAGCTTCGCGGCGCGGTCCAGTTCGCCCTTCGCCTCGTCAGGCCGCCCGGACCGGAGCATCACATACGCGTTGAAGACGGCGGGGACGGCATCGTCGGGGGCTGCTGCGGCGGCCCTGGCGCTTCTCTCGAGGGCAGCATCGCCCTGTCCTGCACGAGCCAGGGTCAGCGCGTGATGGATGAGGAGTTGGAAGTCGTTCGTGTCGCCCGCTGTTCCGAACGCGGCCAGAGACGCGTCCAGTTTTCCGGCCCGGGCGAGCCGTTGCCCGCGGCGGAGCGCCCATCTGCTCGATCTGATCTTCGCCATCACGCGGTATGATGCCAGACACCATGCCCCCTGTCAAGCTGTGCCGTTTTGTGCTTGACAGCCGTCGCCTTCGATTCTGTATACTACTGCTTGACTGTTGAGACGAGCAGGCACGAACAGGGTTTTGCTGAAAGGAGGTGCCCCATGCCCGAGTTTGGTTCGCCGTTCTCTGGTCTGGCGGCCGACCGGAAACTGACCCCAGAGGAGTTAGTGCGGGCGGTCCGCTTTATGGTCGCCGCCGAGTACGAGGCGGTCCAAATGTACATGCAGCTTGCGGAATCGACAGCCGACAAGCTGGCCGCCGAGGTGCTGAAGGACATCGCCGACGAGGAGCGCGTGCACGCGGGCGAGTTCCTCAGGCTCCTCAAACATCTCGCGCCCGACGAGGAGGCGTTCTACGCCGAGGGAGCCGAGGAGGTCGAGGAGGAGATCGAGAAGCTGAAGGGCGGGGGCGGATGAGCGAGGGCCGCGGCTCGACGCCCGCCAGACCGAAGGATAAAATTTCGACGCCCGACGCGGCCCAGACCGTCCTTCCGCGGTGGCGCGGATTCAACCTCCTCGAGATGTTCAGCGCCGAGAGGGCGGGCGAGTTCCGCAAGGACGACTTCTGCTGGCTCGCGGACTGGGGGTTCGACTTCGTCCGCCTGCCGATGTCCTACCGCGTCTGGACGGAGCCGGGCGATCCCCTGGCCGTTCGCGAGGCCCCCCTCGAGAATGTCGACCGCGCCGTGACCCTCGGCGAGAAGTACGGCGTTCACGTCTGCCTGAATCTTCACCGCGCCCCCGGCTACTGCATCAACCGGGGCGAGCTCGAGCCGTTCGATCTCTGGAAAGACGCCGAGGCGCTCGACGCGTTTTGCTTCCATTGGGACCTCTTTGCGCGCCGGTACCGGGGCATCCCGCCCCAGCGGCTCAGCTTTGATCTCGTGAACGAGCCGCCGCACCCGACGACGGAGGGTATGACCCGGGCGGACTACGAACGCGTCGTCCGCGCCGCTGTTGCCGCGATCCGAAAGCGCGACCCGGAGCGCCTGATCATCGCCGACGGCGTGTCGGTCGCGACCGAGCCGTGTCCGGAGCTGGCCGACCTGGGCATCGCCCAGAGCTGCCGCGCCTACGCCCCCTCGGGTCTGAGCCACTACAAGGCAAGCTGGGTCCGGAGCGAGGGCTGGCCCGAGCCCACGTGGCCCGGCGCGCTGCATCGCGGCGAACCGTGGGACCGCACCCGGCTCGAGCGGTTCTACGAGCCGTGGGCGGAGTTGGCGCGCAGGCGGATCGGCGTCCACTGCGGCGAGGGCGGCGCCTACAGTCACACCCCGCACGACGTCGTCCTTCGATGGCTGCGCGACGTGCTCGAAATCCTGACGGCACACGGCATCGGCTATGCGCTCTGGAACCTGCGGGGCCCGTTCGGGATACTCGACCCCGGCCGCGCCGACGTCGCCTACGAGGACTGGCACGGCCACAAGCTGGACCGCGAGCTGCTTGAACTGCTCCAGGAGTTCTGACATCCGGCCGCCCGGGGCGGCCGTCGGCACCGTATGAGCATCTGCGAGATCGTCGCCGTCGCTTTCGCTCTTGCGATGGATGCGTTCGCCGTGTCCATCGCCAGCGGCGTGGTGGTCAAGGAGCAGAAGGTCCGGCACGCGCTCCGGATCGCCCTGTTCTTCGGCGGGTTCCAGGCGGTCATGCCCGTGGTGGGCTGGCTGGCGGGGAACAGGTTTCGGCACGTTATCGGGGGCGTCGATCAGTGGGTTGCATTCGGTCTCTTGAGCCTGATCGGCTGCAAGATGATCTACGAAGCGGTCAAGCTCGAGCCCGGGGAGCGGAAGTGGGATATCCGGAGCTTGCGCGTCCTGTTGGTCCTGGCGGTCGCCACGAGCATCGACGCGCTGGCGGTCGGGGTCACGTTGTCTCTCTTGCACGTCTCCATCATCACGCCTATAATTGTTATCGGTGTTGTTACGTTTGTGGTGTCGCTGCTGGGCGTGCTGATTGGCGAGAGGTTCGGGCACCTGTTCGAGAGCAAGGTCGAGGTCGCGGGCGGCCTGGTGCTCATCGCCATCGGAGTCAGAATCCTTGTGTGGCACTCTCTTTGAATGAGGAGGCGCCATGAAGCGGGTGGTGGGATTGGCCGCAGCTCTGATCTTGGCGGGTGTGGTGGGCGGCTGCGCCGACAGGCACGAGTCGGCCATGCGGGAGCAACTGGACCTCCTCAAGGACCAGAACAAGGTGTTGGAGGGCGTCAGGGATAAGGCTTCCTGGCAGAAGGCCAGGCCTCAGCTTGACAAGCTCGCCAAGGAGATCGCCGCCAGCGCCAAGCGTATGACGAGCCTGGGCAAGCTCTCGAAAGAGCGAATGGCGGAGCTGGCGAAGAAGTACGAGAAGGAACTGATCGCGCAGTTGCAGGCGCGACTGGCGCACATGAAGCGCATTGCCCTGATGGGGATCGCCGAAGATGTTGGCCCTCTGTTCAAGGACGTCGGGTCACCGTTCGATTCCGGAGGGACAGACTAGCGCGGGTTCAATCGTAATCTTGCTCTAGCCTATAGCCGAGGCAGCGCCGCCGATGAAAGCAGGAAAGCGGGGACAGATAACTTTTTTCGCCCGGCCAATCCATTCCGCGCAATGCTTGTCCCTTGTCCGGCGAAAGAAAGTTATCTGTCCCCGGTTTCCAACGTTCGCCGGGGGCAAACACTGGAGGAAACCGATATGAAACGCGGGACGGTTGCCATCGCCGTTCTTCTGCTTGTCGGGCTGGTTGGCGGCTGCGCCGACAAGTACGAAACGAACGAGAAGGAACACCTCGAACTGCTGAAGGAACTCAACAAGGTGCTGGCGACGGCCAACGACAAGGATTCGCTCCAGGCGGCCATTCCACTGCTGGCGGCGCTGAACGAGCGCATCCGGGTCAACATCCAGGAGCGCGACGCGATGACGGACCCGTCGAAGAAACGGGCCGACAAGCTGCGAGACAAGTATTCGGACAGGCTGAAACAAGAGAGCGAGATCCTGGGCGCGCACATGCGCGAGATCGACGAGATCGACAAGGGCGATAAGACGCTCCGAAAGCAGCGGCAAGACGCGATGAAAGACATCCCGCCGGACTATTGACCTTCCGGTTTCGGGCCCCTGGCTCCGCGGGGAGTCGGACTACTCCTCGACCATCAGCACCCCGGTGCCGTTGATCTTGTCGTCTTTGAGGTCGTTCAGCGCCCGGTTGGCCTGTTGGAGTGCATACTTCGTGACGTGCGGGCGGATCGGTATCTCGGCGGCCTCGGCCAGCAACTCCCTGCCGTCTTCGCGGGTGTTGGCCGTTACCGAGTGAATGTTCCGCTCGTAGAACACGTACTTCTCATAATCCATTTCCGGGATCGGTGTCATGTAGATTCCGGCGAGCGCCAGCGTGCCTCCCTTTTCCAGCGCCACCAGCGCCGGCGGGACCAGTTCGCCCGCCGGGGCGAAGATGATCGCGCTGTCGACCTTGACCGGCATGTCCTCCGCCCGTTCGCCGACCCATACGGCGCCCATCTCGCGGGCGAGTTGGCGGTGCGCCTCGCCGCGGGTGACCACATACACGTCGCAGCCGCGGTGCTGCGCGATCTGGATGACCACGTGCGCGCTCGAACCGAACCCGTAGATGCCCAGCGTCCCGCCGTCAGGCAGTTGGCTCCGCCGCAGCGCGGCGTAGCCGATGATGCCCGCGCACAGCAGCGGCGTGGCGTCGACATCGCTGAAAGCCTCGGGGATGGCGTATGCGAAGTCCTCCGGCACGACCGCCATCTCGGCGTAGCCGCCGTCCGCATGGTAGCCGGTGAACCGTTGGCTCTCGCACAGGTTCTCGCGGCCGGCGGCGCAGAACTTGCACCCGCCGCACGTATGCCGCAGCCACGCAATGCCGACCCTCTGACCGAGGCCGAGCCGCCGGCAACCCGGCCCGAGCTTGTCGACGACTCCCACGATCTGGTGTCCCGGGATGATGGGCATCCTAGCCTTGGGCAGATCCCCTTCGATCACGTGCAGATCCGTCCGGCAGATCGCGCAGCACCGCACTCGCACCCGCACCTCGCCCGGCCCCGGCTCGGGATCGGGGACGTCGGCAAGCTTCAGGGGATTGCTCGTAACCGGCGCGATGTCCTCGAGCAGCATCGCCCTCATTTCTTCGCTTCCCATATCTTCTTGTAGCCGCTCAGGCGCCCGAGCAGGAGGGCCATCTTCTTCGCCGCGTCGCCCTCCAGCACCGTCCGCAAGGCTTCGAGCCGCCGCAGCATGTTCAGGTCCCAGCCGAGGTACTCGTAGAGCTCGAGCCCGTCCGGCCCACGGACGAACAGGCCGTACGTCGGCCCGGCCGGCGCCTTCAGGTCCTTGTTCGCCTGGTTCCCCGCCCGCGCCAGGTAGCCATCGCTCGCGAGATGCTCGATGATCTTCGCCGCCTGCTCCCGCGTGATCTGCACGGCCGGCGAGAACGGCGGGCGCTTCTCGTCCAGCAGCAAAGCCGGCCCCCGCAGCGTGAGGTTGTAGAATGGCTTGTCCTGGTCGCCCAAGTATCGGAGGTCGAGCGTGAACCGGCCGAGCGACTTCTTCAATTGCTCGTAACGCTGCTTGACCTGCGCGCCGGTCTTCGGGTCCGGGCTGGCGAGTTCTGCTCCCTTCGGCAACGGATGCCCGGCGTATAGAAGCGGCATCCAGCCGCGTAGGTATCGTCTCTGGAAGAAGATGAGCCGGCCCCATGGCGTCCACATCGAATCGCCGTGCGTCTTGCCGGCCACGACCTCGCCGTTGAACTTGAGTATCCCGACCGTCACGCGGCTCAGGGACGACGCGTTGGCGATGAGCAGCTCGTGTTCCCACTTCCCATGGCGGCGGGTCGCCAGAGGCTTAATGTCGGGCTTCCGGGGGACGGGCTTAACCGGCCTCGCGCCGCCCTTGAGCTTTGCGCGGCAGTGCTCGCACTCGCCGAGCTTGGTGCTGCACTTCTTGCACAGCTTGAACGCACCGCTGGTGGTCATCCCGCCGCATTCGACGCATTTGCCGATGTTCATGATGTACATCTTGCCCTTGCATTTCGGGCAGAGCTCGCCACGCGCCGGCGCCGATGCCAGTGCCGTCACCAGCGCCAACACAAGAACACCCATCGCTTTCTTCTTCATGGTCCGTTCTCCTTCACGCGGATGGCAAACACCCCCCGTGTGAATAGACGCAATTCCGTCGACCTCGGTTCCGGGAAACCACTATGCGACCTGCTCGAGGTAGCGCGCCTCGATCCGCTTGAGTTCCGCCAGCTCAGCATCATCGAGCAGCGGCTCGCGTTCGGCGGCGAGGATCAACGCCGCTTTCTCCCGCGCCCGGCTGGCCATGGTCTTCGATCCGTCGGCCGCCCATTTCTCTCGGCTCACGCGGCACAGGAGCCCCGGCTCGTAGAACTCGGTTCGGAAGTGCTCGAACGTGTGGTCCGTTGCCAGGAAGTCGCCGGCGATCCCGGCCTCCCGCGATACGTCCTCGGCGAGCGTTTCCGGGTTGACCTCGATGCCCCGCAGATAACGGCGAACCATGCCGATGGTCTCGTTGTCCATCACTGCCTTGACGGGCGAGATGGTCTTTTCCGACTCGAGCTGCCCGACGCCCCAGATGATACTGACCCGCGCCGCGGTGTGGACGAGCGCCGCCATCATCGTCTCGGCGGCGGCCTGGTCGTCGGGCTGCATCGCCTCCGTGCACATCCACGAGGCCGAGGGCAGGCCGTACAGTCGTGCAAGCTCGGCGCCGGCCTCCGCCAGCAGGCACGTCTCCGCGCCGCCGGTCACAATGCCCGTCGTCTTCATGTCCATGAAATGCGAGAAGCCGAGATTGTGAATGACCGGCCGGCCCGGCTCGATGACCTGGTTGATGACGATGCCCGCGAGGACCTCTGCGTTGCCGACGGCGAGCGTCCCGGCAAGGGTAACCGGGCCGGACGCTCCGGCCGACGGTTCGCCGTTCACCATGACCGGGATTCCATCGCCCGCGCTCCGCAGGAAGATATCGAGAGCGAGGCGCGTCCAGCGCAGCGGCCCGTGCGCCGTGAAGCCCATGCTGAAGACCGGCCTCTCTCTGAGCTCGCCGCCGCACAGCACGCGCCCCATCTCTTTCATCGCCTCGGCGCCCTGTGGGGTGAACGAGAGCGCCCGCAGATGCTTGCGGCAGTTCTCGGCCATGAGGCGCAGGCCCACGAAGTCCCGGGCGGCGGGCGGCACGTCCGACATCGACGTACCCACCAGCGCGTGAACGTTGTCGAACGTGTCGATCAGGCGTGCGAAGCCCGCGAGGTCGTCTGAGGTGATTTCTCGGAACGAACCGTCCAGATCCACATACGAAAGCGCGGCTCCGGTCCAGAAGCGGCTCGGGTCGCCCGCCCGGGTTCTCGACAGCGTGCGGTCGAGGCTGGCAAACGTGACGGTCTTGGGCGCGAGGGCGAGATGCTCACTCACCATCTCGCGCGGGAAGCGGATCACCTGGGCGTCTGTGCCCGCGTTGGCCCCGGCCTTGAGGAGCATCCCGCAGATCTCATCGTGCTCGATGCGAACGCCGGGGTCCTCGAGCAGGTTCAGCGAGGTCTGGTGAATGCGTTCGGCCTGTTCACGGGAACTCATCCCGGGTCTCCGGACTCGACTGCCGTGCTGACGTCCTTATAGCATGTTCGTCGGACGAAATCCACCGTCGCGTGGCCGGGGAGAAACACCGGCGTCTTTTCAGGTGGTTCGTACTAATGGTGAGGAGGAATTCCAGTATTCTAGAATACTAGAATACTAGAAAAGTGGAAAGTACGATTGCCGGACGACCCACAGGGCAACGCCAGCACAACGCCCGCGCCTCCTGTGCGCCCCCTCACGCCTTCGTGGCGAGTCCTCCTCCTTTGCCCCGCATCCCGCGCTTGAAGCCGTCCGCCCCCTGCGCTATGATCGCCACCGTCCGGCAGCCACCAAGTCACTTTTGGAGACGCGAACGATGGCGAAGAAGAAGGCAGCGGGCGGCATCACTGAGTTCGTCATGGGGCACCCGCTCTTTGGCGCCCACTCGCACATCATGACCGTGCGGGAGTGGGCGGAGACGAAGCCGCACTTCTCCTGGATCCAGGGCTACGCCCACGCCGATCTGGTGGTGGCGGCCGGCCCGATGGGCGTCCGTGAGCGGGTGCTGCCGCCGATCGACGACAAGAAGTTCGCCAAGCGGTATTTCGAGCTGTGGCGGGCGTCGCGTTTTACCGGCTACTGCCGCGCCACCGAGCTGGCGTGCCGCGATCTGCTTGGCCTCGAGTACACGGAGAAGAACGCCGGGGCCGTCGGCACGGCGATCAAAAAGCTGGTCGGCAAGGACCCGCTCAAGTCCTATCGCTATGTGCTCCAGAAACGGGCCAACGTCCGCTGGCTGATTAAAGACTCGATCAACCGGCCACAAGATACGGCGGACGAACTGTATCCGCCGGACTTCATCCGCCTCAACTACCGGGACGATCAATTGATGTGCATCCGGTCCCGCACCGACATCGTCGAGCGTGAACAGCGATGGGGCCGGAGCATTCATTCGGTCTCGGATCTGGTCGACGGCCTCAACGAATCCATCACCGCCTGCCTGGCCACCGGCAAGATCACGTGCTTCAAGCTGGGCCTTCCGTATCAGCGGAGCCTGGCGTTCGCCGAGCCGACACTGCACGAGGCGGAGAAGGCGTTCAGCCGGTTGATGAACGTGGAGCCGGGGACCACGGTCGACGGGACGGAGGCAACCGGGGTGCGGCACGTCTCGCGCGTTTCGGCCGAGGAGCTGCGGCCGCTGCAGGATTACCTCGTGCATCAGTACGTGCGCCGCATCGAGGCCGAGGGTCTGCCCCTTCAGATCCACACCGGCTACCTCGCCGGTGTCAGCGGCACGCTCAACAACATCCGCGCGATGGACATGGTGCCGTTCATCATCCGCTATCCGCGCGTGCGGTTCGACCTGTTCCACGCCGGCTGGCCATACACCGAGGAGCACGCGGTCATCGGCAAGGAGTTCCCCAACGTGTGGCTGAACCTGTGCTGGGCGTGGACGATGAACCCCGCGACGATGGAGCGGGCGCTGGACAGTTGGCTGGCGTGCGTGCCGCACACCAAGATCTTCGCCTACGGCGGCGATACGGGCAATCCTATCTGTGAGTACGGCTACGCCCAGCAGGCGCGGGCCGGCATCGCCCGCGTGCTCGAACGCCGGATCGAGCGCGGCGACATGACGCTCAAGGACGCGAAGGACGTGGCCGCCGACATCATGCTGCTCAACGGCTGCCGGTTTCATGGCCTTAAGGTCAGTGGATAGTGATAAGTGAATAGTGGATAGCAGGCGCGTTACAGGGAGGTGACAGTGGGGGCCAACGAGCCAATCAGGGTGGGCATCGTCGGCGCCGGGTTCGCAGGCGAGTTCCACTACGAGAGCATGCAAGGGGTGCGGGGCGTGCCGCTCGAGGTGGTGGGCGTCGCGACCAAGACGAAAGAGAGCCGCGAGAAGTTCGCCGCTGCTCGCGGCATCCAAGCGTTCGATACGCTCGAGGAGTTGATCGAGGCGTGCGACGTGATCGACGTGTGCACGCCGCCCTACGCGCACGAGGAGATCACCGTCAAGGCCGCCGAGGCCGGTCGGCACGTGATCGTCGAGAAACCGTTCACCGGCTCGTTCCTCAACCGGGAGAAGTACGAGGCGGGCGACAAGGTGCTCTCGTTCAACGAGCAGCGCTACAAGGAAGCGGCCGGCAGCGCTCAGAAAATGGCCGACGCGGTGCGGAACAACAACGTGGTGCTCTGCTTCGCCGAGAACTGGCACTTCCTGCCGAGCGGCCTGAAGACTTGCCGCCTGATGATGAGGTCGATGTTCAAGAAGATCCGCGACGCCGACGGCGAATGGGCGCTCGGCGAGCCGGACCCCGGCGCCCGCGTGATGCTCTACCGCGGCCACGAGGCCCACAGCGGCTCGGGTTCGCCCGTCTACGGCGACCTGCAGTTCGCCGGCGGCGGCGCCATCATGGGCAAGGCCTGCCACCCGCTCGGCTTGGCCCTCTACATCAAGCGGCTGGAGGGAATAATCCGCAACGGCACGCCCATCCCGCCCGTCGCCGTGTCCGGCCACTGCGGCTACCTGACTTACGAGGACGACTACCAGGACCCCGACTACCGCAACACGAAGAAGGTGCGCAGCGGCTACGTCGACGGCGAGGACTGGGGCCTGATGATCGTGCGCTTCGCCGACGGCACCTACGCCGAGGTCGAGGCGAACGAGTTCACCCTGGGCGGCGTGGCCAACACGTTCGAGGTGCTGTCGAACAAGTTCCGCGTGCGGGGGAACCTCAGCCCGAACAACGCGGTGCAGGCATACAGCCCCAGCCCGGACGTCTTCGAGCCGGAGTACATCGTCGAGAAGCTCGAAATGTCCGGCGGCTGGAGCTTCCCGGCGATGGACGAGAGCTTCACCATGGGCTACACCGAGGAGATGCAGATCTTCTTCGAGCGCTTCGCCGCGCACCGCGATGGCCGCGAGCTCAAGGCCGAGCCGCCCTACCTACCAGCGGCAGAGGACATCGAGCTGGCGCTCGACTCGGTCAAGCTGATGTACGGCGCCTACGTCTCCGACGAACGTCGCGGCGCAGAAATCGCACTGGATGATCTCGAGGGGTAGCGATCCGCCTGTTCTCCGTGTCCGGTGCTCAGTGGTTGCGGTCGGGAGTCAGTCGATTCCGTCCGGAGGCCTGGCACCAGGCGGGGCCACTGTCATCTGCGGGCCGGGGTCAGGCTCGATTGCCTCGGGCTTCCCGTCAACGAGGCGGCGGACCTCGAGCTCCCTGATGTGGCTGACGCGCCCGAGTTTCCTGACGTAGTCCGGGTTCCTGGTTACGAAGACGACGCGGTCCAGTATGCCGTCCATGTGAGCGCTGAAGATGATCTCGTCCAGAAACGACATCGAGACAAGTTCGCTTTGGTCGAGTTCAACACATATTCGTCCCCCGGAGTCTCGCCTGTGGATCTCGTCATACGCCTGCTTCCCGCGCCGGCGCGTCAAGCCTGTGGGCACGATCTCGTCGATTCTGGCGCGCACCCCGTCCGGCACAGCGACGCCTCCTACGTGTGATAATCCGCGTTGATGCGGACGTAGTCGCGGCTGAGGTCGCAAGTCCACATCGTGGCGGCGCCGCGTCCGAGGCCGAGGTCGAGATCGATGTGGACCTCGTCGCCCTTCATCGCCGCCTCCAGGTCGGAGAGCGGGGTCTTCGCCGGCACGCCCTTCGCATAGGCGAGCGCCCCGCCGATGCGCAGGCGGGTCTTGTCGGGGTCGAATGCGGCGCCACAGCCCGCCGCCTTGCAGACAATCCGGCCCCAGTTCGGATCGCCGCCGTGGATGGCGCACTTGACCAGCGGTGAGTTGGCGACGGCTGCCGCGACCGTCCTGGCGTCGGCGTCGTTTGCCGCGCGGCGGACGCGGATCTCGACAAACTTCGTCGCGCCCTCGCCGTCGCGGACGATTTTCTTCGCCAGGTGTATGCAGACGAACTCGAGCAGCGCGGCGAACTGATCGAACGCGCGTCCCGGCCGCGTGATCCGCGCGTTGCCTGCGGCGCCGTTCGCCAGCACCAGCAGCGTGTCGTTCGTGCTCATGTCGCCGTCCACCGTGATGCAGTTGAACGAGCGGCCGGCAGCGGCCCCGAGGGCGCGGCGGAGCATGCCCGGCGAGATGGCGGCGTCGGTCGTGACAAAGCTCAGCATTGTCGCCAGGTTGGGCGAGATCATCCCGGCGCCTTTGCACGAGCCGCCGACGGTGACCACCTTGCGGCCGATTACGGTCTGCGCGGCGATGGTCTTCTCAACGGTGTCCGTAGTCATGATCGCCCGGGCGAAAGCCTGCGCTCCCTCGTCGTCCGGCGCGAGGATCTCCGTGGCGTCCAGGATGCCGGCGACGATCTTGTCCATCGGCAGCGGATGGCCGATGATGCCGGTTGACGCGACGCAGACATGACCTGGCTCGAGCCCCAACTCCTGCGCGGCGGCGATGGCCGCGGCCATCGCGTCGCGTTCGCCGCGCACCCCGGTGCAGGCGTTGGCGTTGCCGCTGTTCACCACCACGGCGCGGGCGACGCCCTTCTTCACGACGGCGCGGCTCCACTTGACCGACGCCGCGGGCGCCTTGATGGTGGTGAACGCGCCGGCGACCGAGCAGGGCCGGTCTGAGAGAAGCAGCGCCAGGTCGAGCGCTCTCCTGTTGCTCTTGATCCCGCAGCGGACGCCCGCCGCGGAGAAGCCCCTGGCCGCCGTCACGCCGCCGCTGACTTTCCTGAACCGTACGCTTCGGGGCACTGCTTACCTCCCGTCCAGTGTGTCCTCGAGCTCGGGCATGACCCAGATCGGGCTGGACCACGTGCAGTCCTCGCCGGACTGGGTGACCCGGACGTAGTACCAGGTCGGGATGTTCGGCGGGTTATCGTCGAAGTACACTTCGAGCTCTTCCCGGCCGCCGATCCGGTGATAGCTGATCTCGCCGTTCTTGAACACCTCGGCGCGCTTAATCTGGCGGGTGCCGGAGGCCCGGACGTGTATCCGCAGCCTGTCCGGCGCGACCAGTACGCTGCCCATCGGGCTGTCGTTGATGCTGAAGGACAGCTCCATCCGCTCGTACGTGGCGGCGTAGCATCGGCGCTTCTTCAGTGCTTCGAAGATGGCCTCTCTCGACAACTCCTCCGCGTACACGGCGGTCAACCCGCTCTTGTCGTAACGTGCGGCATTGGCCCAGTCATTTTCCCAGATGTTGCTGCCGGGCATGCCGAAGAACGTTCCACTGCTGCCGATGAAGCCGAGCTTGAACCCGGCGAACAGCGCGTCGTGTGCCGTCCCGCCGTGGCGGGGGGGATGCCCGACGGCGTCCATGATGGGAAATGGAGCGGCCGGAGCCTCGGCCGACCCCCATTTCGAGTACACTTCGATCAGGTCGACCGGGTATTCCGGCGGGGCTTGGGGCCAGGTGTATCCCTGTCGTGCCGAGCTGCTGTGGGTGATTGCCTTGATGCACTCGACGTCCTTGAGCGTGTACCAGAGCTGTGTCATGTCGGCTCGCGGGTTGATGGCGCCGGGGCGGAGCCAGTCGCGTTGGGTGTGGCCGGGGCGCGGGAGCGGCCCGTCATCGCTGCGGTAATATACGCAGATGTTTCCAGGCGTGTGTCCGTCCCAGGAGGGCACGGATCGCTCGAGCCCGAGCAGTGTGACGAACCGGCCGGGCTCGTTGAACTGGCGGGTGACCTCTTTGATCTCGTTCCAGCTTTCGTCGGACATCCGCCCAAGCCGCGAGGCAGGCACGTGGTCGATCTGGTCGGTGAGCGAGCAGAAGTCGAGCCGGGCCTCGTCCCGGGCGTACCGGTAGTATTCCTCCGGGGACCGCCGCCCGTCAGAGAGTCTCGAGTGCCCGTGTAAGTCGCCCCAGAATACTTGCACACGATGCTCCTAGAGGAGACCTTCGTTCGCCAAGCTGGTGAAGCCGTCCTCGCTGACAATGACATGGTCCAGCACGCGTATGCCGATCACGTCGCCGGTCTGCTTCAGCCGCCCGGTGATTTCGACGTCTTCCCGGCTGGCCGTGGTGTCGCCGGAAGGGTGGTTGTGCACGAAGATGACCGAAGCGGCTGAGTTGCGGATGGCGGGCTCGAACGCTTCGCGCGGATGCACGATGCTCTGAGTCAAGCTGCCCTGGGAGACGGTCACGTCGCGGATCAGCCGGTTCTTGGCGTCCAGCAACATCACGACGAACGTTTCGCGTTTCTCTCTGCCGAGTTTCATCTTGTAGCGTTCGAACACCGCCTGAGGGTTCAGGAAGGCGCCGGGCTTGGCCGCCTCGGGCCGGCTCCCGAATCGCCGGGCGATTTCGAAGGCGGCCTTGATGGATGCGGCCTTGGCTTCGCCAATGGCGGGAATCTGGGTGAGTTGCGCCGGAGAGCACTCGGCGAGCGCCCGGAAGCCGCCGAACTTGACCAACAGGTTGCGTGCGACCTCCACCGCGCTGACGTCCGGGATCCCACTGCGGATGATGATGGCAAGGAGCTCGGCGTCGGTGAGGTTCTTTTCGCCCAGTTTTGCCAGTCGCTCGCGCGGCCGTTCACCCTCCGGCAACTGCGGAATCGTGGGCTTCTTGGAGAAGAAGGCGCATTTCTCGGCCAGAGGACATCGGTTGCACTGGGGTGTCTTGCCACAGACGGCGGTGGCGAGTCGGCCGTCGTCCTTGCAGTACGCGGTGAGGACGGCCTTGGCTCGGTTTCCGTCGGTACCGGTCGTGTGTGATATGGTCTTGACGACGGCGAGGACGGTCTCGCTTGCCGTCGCGCCGGTCTTGCCGCGCGGCACGACGCCCAGCCTGCGGAAAAACCGGCGCACGTCCTTGTCGTCACAGAACGTTTCCGACGCGACGAGAGAGTGGTCGGGGACAAACGCGGAGAGCTTCTCCTCGATGGCTGGGTAGCTGTGGGCCAGTTCCCCGGGGGTCATCTGTACACTCCGCGACCTCGGTCTTGACCTCGGTCTTGGTGATTCTAGCGGCGCGGCCGGAGGCTGTCAAGCGGGGCGGAGCGGGCGTTTTTCTGCTGCAAAGTTTGATGCTAAACTCGTCCTTCAGCTTACCGATAACTCCCTAGCGGCGGGATTCATGGCATTTGGCGTGAGGACGACCCCTGTCAGCAGGGCGGAACGTGTCAGATACGTCTGATCCAACTCAGGTGAGCGAGTCCAGTCGCCCCGGCTCTTGGCCCGAGATGCCCGAGATGCCCGAGGTCCGGATGCTGCTCTCGCTGCGCAGCCACGAGTCGCGGATGCGCCGGCGGCTGGCGCTGTCTGACGAACTGTGCAGCTCACTGGAAACGCTCTGTCGCGCCGCGCGGGCGCTCAGTTCGTCGGGGCTGGGCATCGCGAAGAACGACATCGACACCTGCATCCGGAAGGCGCCCGCCTCCGCCCACACTATTTGCGCGATGATCCGTGACGTTGCCGCCGCCATGAACCACGTGTCGGAGCTCGTCGAGTTCGACGTGCAAGATGACATCGGGGCGCCGAGCCTCTCGGTGGACAGCCCGGTCGTGCCGGTGATCCGCACAGCGCTCTTCCATGCTATTGACGAACACACGCGTCTGCGGTCTTGGCAGGACGTGGCGTGGATCGGCCTGGCCTGCGATTCGCAGCACCGGTTCGAGTTCCGCTGGTCGGCCGCGATGGAGTGCGTCCAGAAGTACCCGAAGAAGGCGTACCCGGCGTTGCGTCCTGTGGTGTTGCTCGCCCGCCGCATTGCCGACGAGGCGATGGCGCTTCTCGACCCGCTGACCGGGCCCATCGCGGAGGAGCGCGCCGCATCGTACTCGATCGCCAAGAAGCTGCGGGCGCAGATTGATCACGTCCGGTCGGTGGTCAACAGCAAGTGTGACGCGCTGGAAAGCGAGATGCGGTCGGTTCAGAGCGCTATCATCAAGGCGCAAAGCCAGACGATGTCACTGGTGAAGAACCTGTCGAATATCGGGCGGACGGGGAGCTGACGGGACCCGCCGGTCACAGCTTGCGGCTCTTCTCGAGGACGTCAGTCAGCACCCGGGTGATCTTCCTTTCCCCGCGGTCGTTGAGATCCAGTATGTTCCGCAGAGCGTTCGATATGTGGGGGATGTAGGAGCTGATGTAGTCGCGCTTCTTGGCGGCCTCGTGTTCCCGGCGCCGGCGTTTGATGTGAACCGACATCCGCCGGCCGCATTCCTGCAGCGCCAGCTTGATGTCTTTCACGATCTCGGGGTAATGCGCGATCGCCTCCTTGCTCTCGGAGGTGAACGGCACCCACACGCTGGCCAAGTGAACCAGGATCACCGCCGGCCCTGCCGGCAGGTTGTTGCCGGACTGGGCAAGTCCGTAGCTCTTCCACGATGTCTCCGACACGGCCGCCGTGATGGCGCAGGCTCCCTGCTGGTACAGCAGCGGCACACGGTTCGCGTATCGCAACACCTTCACGGAGCCCTCTTCCGGCAGGCTGCCGCCGTAGGCGATTCCGACCTCGACAAGGAACGGGTTTCCGCGGTACACGGAGGGCGAGCGGGTCACCGAGGTGTAGAAGTCCGCTTCGATCTGCTTCAATCCCTTCAGGATCAGCTCTTCGCCGATGGGCGAGATGCAGTCGGTCGGGGGGTTCATTACCTTGGTGTTCTGAATTGCCTGCAGCAGCCGGTCGGCCTCCCCCCGCGCGATGCGAGACGGCCGCGCGCGCTCGGCGATCTCGGCCTTTTCGAGGATCTCGCTCGCCACCCGGGAACTGACCCGCGAAAAGTCGGCCTGGAGGCAGCCCTTGACCGTCCGCGACCTGGTCGAGTGCAGCATCTTGATGAGAATCCCGAGCTCGACACCGTACGGGTGTGGCTTGATTTCCCGGGCTTCGGGCGGAAGATCTTCGGTCGAGCGCTGGTAGACGCGCTTCTCGCCGTCGGGGGTGGTGTAGGCAATTGACACGTGCGGGTTGGCGATGGCGGTTTGGTCGATGTACTCGTCGATCGACTGCCGGCCCTTCTGGTACTTCGCTTCCAGGTCGATCTCGACCATCGTGCCGTGGCCGTTGTCCCAGTCGATCTCGTCATCCTTCTGGATCCGCGGCTCGTTCTTCTGCGTGTCGATGGTGATCTCGTAGTAATGGGCAGGCTTCCTGGGCGCGGTACGCGACGTGATCCGCACCGGCTGACCGGTGGTGAGCTGGCCGTACATCCCGGCCGCCGAGATGCCGATGCCCTGCTGGCCGCGCGCCATCTTGAGCCGGTGGAACTTCGACCCGTACAGCAGCTTGCCGAAGATGTTCGGGATCTGTTTCTTCACGATGCCCGGGCCGTTATCGCGGACGCGGACGGTGAACCGGTCAGGCTGGTTCGGAATCGGCTTGACCTCGATGAGGATTTCGGGCACGATCCCGGCCTCCTCGCACGCGTCCAGCGAGTTGTCAACCGCCTCCTTGATAGTGGTCAGCAGGGCGCGCCGCGGATTGTCGAATCCGAGCAGGTGCCGGTTCTTCGTGAAGAACTCCGAGATGGAGATGTCGCGCTGGCGTTTGCTCATCGACTCCGCAGTCTCGCGGGTACGAGGCTTCTCGGGCGTGGGTTCGGGCGCGGCCGGGGCCTTGGCTTTCGCCTTCGTCGTCTTCTTGGCGGGGGGCTTCCTGCGGGTTGCCTGCCGTTTGGCGGCTTTTCGCTTCGCCGGCGTCTTCGAGACCGGCTTCCGCTTTGCGACCGACTTCTTTCGCGGCCTCGCGCTGCGGGCCTTCTTCCCCAGGGCTGCCTTTTTCTTCGCCATGCGCCTCTCGAGTTCAACTGCGGTAAGACAAATCGACACCTCGCATAACCCATTCTACCAAACGAGGCGGGATACCTTCAACGCGCACTGGGAGTGCGAGTGGATACTCTGAACGCGGGGAAACCCGCCCGCCCCTGTCCAAGCCCGTCACCGCCCACAAACCGTGGCACGGCCATCTTGGCCGTGTCGGAAACACGGAACACGGGCAGGATGCCCGTGCCACCTCAAGAGCTGCCCGAGCAAGCACTTCGACAGCCCGGACTGGAAATAGCCACTCTGGGAGTGCGGTGTCCCCCCGTGCGCTTCCGGCCGGCAACTCCTCTTCTGGGCACCGGTTCCATACGCCCCGCTCAGGCTCGCGATGGATCAATCGTGGTACCATTCACCGGTGACCGGGTCGTAAGCCCACCAACTGAACGAGAGGCGAAACTGCCCGTCACTTCGTTCGTAGTGCAGATCGCACGACCGGCCACCCACGAGCACTTCCCTCGGCAACGGCTTCGTGATCTCGTCAAGTGTCTCGGGGTATGCGCCGGTCTCCTTCCGATACGCCTCGACCTCTCTCACGACGCAGTTTGCCAGCTCCTGACTTTGCCCCAGCTCGCTCTGGAAGCGGTGCCACCCTATTTGGTGCGCCCCGACCGGCGCGCCCACGGCGACAACAAAGAGGAGGAGGATAATCCCGAACCACCTGGGTCTTCCTGAAAGGTGTACTGCGTACCACGCGAGCACGAACAGAGCCCCAACGGCGCAAAGAGTCGCGGGCCAGAAGACAAATGGGAAGACGATCGCAGGGAACCAGTTGCCCGTCCGGGCGTCAGCGTAGCACGCCCACGAAAAGATCACGATGAACGCGATCAACACGACGACAAGCGCCCGGAAGATCTGCAGCCCGGCTCTCTTGTCGCCCTCTGCCGCGGGCTTCATAAGCATGACCCAACCATCCGCTGGGAACGCTACGCCACCTCCATTCTACCAAACCGGCACGCACGCCTTCAACGCGCACTAGCGCCGCCGGCCGCGGGCGCCTTTTTCTTCGACGGCAGCGCCAGTTGAACCGCGAGGAAGACCCCGGACGCCAGGACGAGGATCGGGACGAGCAGGACAAAGGCGAAGTAGGCCACAACGTAGAGCCCTGCGAGGACGACCGGGAACACGCTGCTCCTGCCCTCTGTCGGCCAGGTCCCCGAGATGACGGTGGTGTACTCCCTGAGCCCGGCGGCGTGACACGACAGGAACACCCCGGCGATGATCGCCGCCCAGATCAGGAGCCCGCCCGGAGAAAACGATGACCAGCCGAGAGATCGGCGGAACCAGCTCTTCGATTTCGCGGTCACCGTCCGACTCCTTCCCGCACCTTCTGCCAAAGCGGTCCGAGCACCGTCGAGTACAGGATCACCGCATCGCCAACCTGGTTGCCGGCGCAGAACTTCAGGGCGCCGTTCCTCTCCAGCGGGAAGCCGGCGAACCGGAGTGAGGTCAGCAGTCGGGACAGGAACGCTCGATCTTCGAACGCGCTCGCCGCCAG
This sequence comes from uncultured Planctomycetota bacterium, assembly GCA_964505325.1. Taxonomy (GTDB): domain Bacteria; phylum Planctomycetota; class PUPC01; order PUPC01; family PUPC01; genus CAZDHT01. The sequence continues at coordinate 29,245 of CAZDHT010000015.1, forward strand.
GAGCGCCAACCCGCTGGAAGCCGGGCTGGCCCCCAGGATCGGGACGACCGGCCCCGAGTCGACGTCCATCGGCCCCGTCCACGACGCCGGCCACTCGCGGGCGTAGCCGAACCCGAACGCGCTCCGACCGAGCTCTTTTTTTGCCCGGTCGTATTGGTCGCGTGCGAATTCCTCATCCACGAGCTGAAGGCAGTGCGCGGCCATCCAGATGGAAGAACCCTCGGGCCCGTACTTGTGCGAGCCGTCGAACGTGCAGGCCGCGACCAGGAGCCCCGTGCGAGGATCGACGAGCCTTCGCTTGGCCACGTCGAGCCACCGGCCGATGAAGTCCGAATGGTCCGTCCCGTCCAGCACGTCCGCGATGCGAATCGCCGCAAGCGCGACGGTGTTGCAGAACGTCCAGCACTCGTTCGGGTAGCTCTCTGCGGACAGGACGGGGCTCCGGCGCATGTACTCCACCATCACCGTGACGCGCTGGGTGAGGAGCTGCCTGTACTCCGGTTTCTCCGCCAGCATGCGCCGCGCGCCGAGCATCAGCGCGATCTCGCCGTCGATGAACAGGCTCCGCGGCGGCTGCGACACGAAGACGCCTCCGCGCACGTAGTCCATCAAGAAGAAACCGATTCCTTTCTCGCTCTCCAGCCTGAGCGTGTCGTCGATGATCCGGTCGATCGCCGCCAGGTACTGTTCCTTCGCGGCCGGCTGGCGCAGGCCCATGTTGGTGAGGGCGAGCACGAGAAACGTCCGGCCCATGAAATCCCACTCGGGGTTGCTGCCCCGCATCTTATCGAGCTCTTCCGCGTGCAGTTGGGGGTCGGCCCAGAACGCCAGATGCCGTTTGGCGAGCGCCCGCGCTTCCGGCGGGATGCCTTTGGTGTCGCCGTAATCCTCGAGGTGTGGAGCGAAGAACAAGTGCACGCAAGGAATCCATACACACGCCGCAATCAGCAGCGACACCGCAGCAAGCGCGACCCGCCGCCTGAGCGGGACAGACGTCGCCGAAAACGCTCTGCTGATGCCGTTGGCCGCGCCTTCACTCATTGCTCGTCACCGTCTTGCTCTCCAAACTCGCGCTGACGAGGAAAATAATGCTTGGACACCTTGTACAGGATCAAGACGGACTCCCTGAACAGGACTCCACTCCACGCAATTATTCTACCACGCCGTCGTGAAGAACGATGTTTGACTTCCGGGCAGGCGCTCCCATGCTCCCGTGCTCCCACGCGCCCTCTTACCCTCTTCTTCTCTCCCAGCTCAGGCCGGCCATTTTGTGGGAGATCACTTGTGGGTTTTCCTTGCGGCGGACGAGGCGCGCCCAGGTGAGAACGCGCTCGCCGTAGCGGTCGCGGATGCGGTCGGCGGCCTGGATCATTCCGTCGTACTTGCGCCAGTACTTTCGGTCCAGCAGGCTGAGCTGGGCGCCGCTCTGCTCGTCGGCCAGGCCGGACACGCTGACCCCGAGCAGGCGGACGGGCACCTGGTACTTCGGGCTGCGGAGACGCTGGCAAAGGAAGATGTCGCGCGCCGTCTCGTATATTTGCTTATCGCGGTCGATGTGGATGGGCAGGGTCCGGGCACGGGTGATGGTGGTAAAGTCGTGGAGCCGGATGGTCACCGTGACGGTTCTGCCGCGCTGTTCGTTTTCGCGGAGCCGGCGGCCGACCTTGGAGGACAGCCCGAGCAGCACCCGCAGCAGATGGTCCCGGTCATCCGAGTCGCGGAGGAGGGTGTAGCTGTTCCCGACGGACTTCGGCGGCGGGGTGTCGGCCTCGGCAACAACGGGCGTGGGGTCGCGCCCGTTTGACGCCTCGTGCAGGTAGAGGCCGTAGACGCCGAAGAGCCGGTGGAGCACGTCCTGCGGCACGGCGGCGAGTTCACCGATGGTGGTTATGCCGAGTTGTGCGAGCTTCGGCTCGGTGCGGGCGCCCACGCCGAACAGTTTAGTGACCGGCATCGGGTGGACGCGGGCCGGAATGTCCGCCTCGGTGAGCAGGGTGAGACCGTCCGGCTTTTCGAGTTTTGAGGCCATCTTGGCGAGGGTTTTGTTGGGGCCGATGCCGGCGGAAACGGTCAGGCCGAACTCGGCCTTGATGCGCTCCTTGAGCCGCCGGCCGGTTTCCAGTGGGCCGCCGAAGAACTTCGCCGTGTCGGTGATGTCGAGGAAGCTCTCGTCGATGCTGTAGCGTTCGAGCACGGGCGAGAACTCGCGGCAGACGTCGTTCATGCGGAGCGACGCATAGACGTACTTTTCCGGGTCGCCTTCGACGTAAATCCCGTTGGGGCATTTGACTCTGGCGATGCCGAGCGGCATTCCGGAGGAGACCCCGTATTTGCGGGCCTCGTAGTTGGCGGCGGCGACGACCGTCCGCGTGTCACGGTTCCCGCACACCATCACCGGCTTCCCGGCCAGGCTCGGATCACACAACTCTTCGACCGAGGCGAAGAAGGCGTCCATGTCCACGTGCAATATCAAACGGTTAGGTTCCATTTCCGCCCTTTCCAGCCCGAAAACCACGTCGAGAAGTTTTTTTGCGAAACAAAGCCATTTTGAAAGGGAGTCACCAGGAAAGCGAAAGCTGGTGGCTTTTTGAAACAACGACTTCGGGTAGAACGTCCAACACGGTATCCAGAGGCGCTTCGCCCAGTTCTCTCGGTTCCATCTTGTGAAGCCCGCCCCCATAAACACGGCCGACGTCGGTCAGCGCGTCGCAGGAGATTCTACTTAGGGCCGTCCAGACGGCCTCAAGCAACTCCGGGGTTTCCTGGAGAATTTTCGCCAGACCGGGTTTGGGATAAAGCAGAAGATAAACGTTGGCCGTGATGGCTTTGGAGCGATTCAATATGAATCGAAATGCACCCCTGCCGTTACCAGTTCGCCCCATATAGGTGCAAAGGAACGGCGCGGGCAGTCGCTTTTCCTGGGCATACCACGGCGAACGGTGCCGGCAAATATAGCGCTCGTGTATGCCCTTGGTCATCCCGGATTTCAGGTACTTCCACAGCTTGGGATATTTCGACCGTACTTCTTCTTCGGGAAGGCGGCAGTTCAAGAGGAACAAACGGGGTGCAATTAATGGGTTGCCCGCCTCATCCGAGTTAATCTCTTCCGTACGCAAGAAGCGCGGGCTCGGGAGTATTGGCCGCAGGAACTTGGCCGGAATCCCCAGCTTCCTGGCTTTTGTTTGAGGAAGCACGAAGAACTTGTTTGCGCCGGTCGCAATCCCTCGTTTGATTACAAAAAGGTCCGACAACTTTGGCCTGAGATTTGCGTCCTCTGAGTTGTCCGGCGCGAACGCCAATCCCGTCCACTTCGATTCCGGGCAAAGAGCAGTGAGCGTCAGGTTCCTGACTTTCTCCGGCTCTGCGAGCGAACCGCCGTATGTGAATTCGACAACATGTTCCGGTGACGGGGGGGTATTTCTGAAGCAGACCACGGCGGATGAAACCAAAGCATCATCGAATTGGACATTATCGGGGTCAAAGCGGTGAATGCGCAAGAGGGTAACGCGGTCCCGCAGATATTCCTTCAACGGCTTTCCGTAGTTGACGGCCATGAATTCGCTTGGAATGAGCCATATGGCGAGCGCGTTCCTGGCCATCCATGCGTGCGTCAAGCAGACAAAGTGGCAGTACAGCCCTGCGAGGCCGTTGAGGCACACGGAAGAAGCGTCGGCCGATGCCCGGCGAAGCCGCTGTTTCACTTCGATTCCCAAGTGATGGTGTCTTACATACGGGGGATTGCAGACGATAAGGTTTGCCTTGTCGACTTCTTTAACCGGAGGGAGGGCCTCGGTAAAATCGCCCAGCATAAATTCGAGCGGGGTCTCGCGCCACAATTTCATCGCTTCGTTGCCGTAGTGCGGGTCGATTTCATATCCCACGGCGGATTTGATGCGATGTTCAGAGAAGCAGCGAAGCAAGGCAGAGTAGAAGGAGCCCGTGCCCAGCGCCGGGTCCAGGAACCGGACCGCACCGGTTCGCGGAAGATAAGACTTGGCAAGTCGGAGAATATCTGTGGCCAGATTTATGGGTGTCGCAAATTGGCCCAGCTTGTTTCTTTCCGCCTGTGACTTGGCGGAGTCCAGAGCGTCCTGGAGTTCCAGCCGTCGTTGCTCTCGTGAAGCGATGTCCCACATGGCTATAGCCCGAACTTGCTCAGGTCGTCGATGCGGTGTTCCCATACCCAATCTATGCCTTCGGCGGCTTCGTAGCCGAGGTATCCGCTGTCGAAATACCCGCAGAGGAAGAGAATGAATCGAACGCTGTTCCCGTAGGTTCTACGGAGTTGTGCTATTTTGGCGGCTTCTTCTTTTCGGCGCTTGTTTACGTTGGTGTAGTCCCCCGCTGATTTGGCTTCTACCAAAAGGGGAAGTTCACCGCGTTTGGCCCTCTTGGGCATGATGACCACGTCAACAGGAATGTTGATCTGTCGCTTCTTGTTGAGCGCCACCGGGACGTTCAAGCGGAAGGAGAAGGTACCTGGAACCATCTCGGTAAACAGGGCCCTCTTGCCCGGTGGAATGTACTTGTATTTCCGTTTGTTCAGCCACCGCTTGATCGTCTTGAGTTGTCTTTGTTCCTGGGCGTTTCTGATAATCGGGTTTGCAACGGCTCCGCAAAGACGATCCGCAACAACCGTGGCCGCCCGATACACATCCTTCCGAGACGGGAGTGACTTGGAAGAAACCCAGGTGAAAATATCGGGATCCGCAAGCCGAGTAATCATGGAACCTATCGCCGCAAGTTCTTTGTCAACCTGCCTTTCGTTCATCCGAGGTGGTATCTTTCCCTGGTTCTCCATACTGAACACAAGGTTGGGCGAGACTTGCGCCAGGCCGATCAGCCTGTCTCGGGCAATGGGCGGCGCGGTGGCCATGCGCAGCATCTGTAAAGCTTCCGGATGGTCTCGAAGCACTTCCGGGATCACGTGTCTAAGGTCGTGAGTCCACTTCAGGGCAAGTTCAACTTGTCGGGTCGTCTTCTAGCGTGTCTCTCGATAGGCTTTCGGGGCAAACTTCAGGAACCAGTCGTTGTAGAAATCCACCGACCGGGCAATATCCTGCTTCCATCTCTGCGGCTTGTCTGTATTGACTCCCATGAGAGCGCCCACTCTTCAGTGTCCGGAATGACAACCACAGCCTGGCTGCAGTCTACTAGCCTGCTGCTGCCCAGTCAACATCTGAAAGCGCCCAGTCCATCGTGTAGGTGTTGAGCGACATGTCGAACCGGTCGCCGTTCTCGGTCAGCACGGAGAAGTGGTGGACGGGGAAGCTGCCCTCGCGCGTCACCCAGGTGTATAAGATCTTCGACACTCTGTGCGTGCGGCCGGCGTACTTGAACTTAACGGGCCTGACCGTCTTGTTGCTGAACACGCTTATGACGTCGATACGCTCAGCCATCACGTTTTTCTCGCCACGTACGCGAAGATCACGAAGGAGGAACCGAAGACAACTTTCAACACTCAACATCCAACGTCCAACGTCCAACGTCCGGCACCCGATGGCTGAACTGGATGTTGGATGTTGAATGTTGGACGTTGAATTCTTATAGCTCCCGCAGCACCCCGACCACTTTGCCGGCGATGGTGACTTCGGCGTCTTCTGCGCGGATGTAGATCGGCGACATCGTGTCGTTCGCGGGCTGGAGCCGGATGCGGTCGCCCTCGTGAAAGTATCGCTTGACGGTCGCCTCGTCGTCGATGATGGCGGCAACGATGTCGCCGTTCTCGGCTGAATCCTGCTTGCGGACGAAGACGTAATCGCCGTCGTAGATGCCGGCGTCACGCATGCTGTGACCCTTGACCCGCAGGCCGAAGACGGCGCCCGCCTTTCCGAAAAAGCGGGAGTCGACGTCGATGCGGTCTTCGATGTTTTCCACGGCGAGCAGCGGCTGGCCCGCGGCGATGCTGCCGAGAATGGGGATACGGCGCGAGCCGGAGGTCATAGGGGCGTCTTCCCGCTGCACCAGCACGATTCCACGCGCCGAACGCGGCCTCTGCCGGATGTACCCTTTCTTAGCCAGGGCGCGGAGATTGTCGCGCACCGTGCCGGTCGAGCGCATCCCGAAGTGGTCGCCAATCTCGCGGATCGTCGGCGGCCGGAGCGTGTTCTCCATATAAGAAAGAATAAACTCATACACTTCCCTCTGCCGGTTGGTCAAACCTTTCATGTCCGTGCCTCCATAAACCGCAGGTTGTCCCGCTTTACCTTGACAACGCAGGGGATACCGAACACCGGGAATCGTGCCCGGCAACCCCACCACATGTATGTATACCACACCTACAAATGGATGTCAAGGGAAATAATTGGAAATTTATCGCTGGAATACGTTTGTGTGCCACACGAATATGGTAACTTGTTGCGGCATATCGTCTTAGCTGCACCGGAAATTCCGGCTGGGGCACAAGCTGTGCAAACCGGTGGGGGGGGCGGCCGCCCTATATCCAGCCGCGGTCGTTCATGGTGTTGACCACTTCCTCCACGGACAGGGCGCGGGCGGCCACGCGCGGCGTGGTCTTCCAGCTTTCCGTACGTTCCGTGACGCGGTCGAACGCGGCGAGCACAAGGTCGTCGACCATCTGAAACGTCTCTTCGCGGCTGGTCAGGCTGCCGGACTTGGCCTTGCGCCACTCGATGTACGACGCAATAACGCCGCCGCTGTTCGCCAGGATATCCGGCAGCACGGGCAAGCCACGGTCGTTGAGCACGGCGTCAGCCTCGGCCGTGGTAGGGCCGTTGGCTCCTTCGACAATCATCTTCGCCGACACCGCCGAGGCGTTCTCGCCGGTCAAGACGTCTTCCGTGGCGGCGGGCACCAGGATGTCTACGTTCATCGCCAGGAGTTCTTCGTTGCTGATCTTGTCGTACTCGGCGAAATCCCTGAGCAGGTTGCCCTGGTTGGCCCATTCGGCAAGCCGACGCACGTCGAGGCCGCTGCCGGCGGTCACGCCCCCCGAGATGTCCGACACCGCGACCACCCTGGCGCCGTACTGGTCGAGGAAGTGGGCACACCAGGATCCGACGTTGCCGAACCCCTGAATGGCGACTGTCAGCCCGTCCAGATCACGGCCGAGGAATTTCCGGGCTGCGGCGCGGACGCAGGTAGAGAGCCCACGGCCGGTGGCTTCGAGCCGGCCCGGCAGCCCACCCACTCGCGGCGGCTTGCCCGTCACGCTTTCGAGCAGGTGCGTCTCGCCGAAGATGACGGCCATGTCGGCGGAACCGGTGCCCATGTCCGGCGCCGGAACGTACGTTCCCCCTATCAAATCCGGCCGAAGGGCATGGACATACTCTTTCAAGATCGCCGTCTTTTGCATGCGGCTGAACTTCCCCGGGTCGAGCGCGATGCCCGATTTCCCGCCCCCAAACGGCACGCCCGCGAGGGCCGTCTTCCACACCATCTTCTCGGCGAGCTCGATCGTGTGGTCCATCGTGACGGTCGGCCAGAAACGGATGCCGCCCTTTGCCGGGCCGCGCGCCGTGTTGTAATAGACCACGTACACGTCGGTCTGCATCAGCTCAGAATCGAGGCGCAGACTCATCGTGATGCGGAGCTCCCGCTCAGGCCGCTCGAGAAGCACGCGAGCCTCGTCGGGCAGACGGACGTATTTCGACACTTCGTCAAAGTCCACGGATGGCATAGATACAAGTCCTCCAGAGGTCAGCGGCTTGTCCGCGCCGCGGTAGCCCAGTATCCGAGCGCCAACATCAGCGCCAGTACAGCCAAGTATCGCCACAATGGTACACCGGCGCCGTGACCGCGCGCAAGAAGAGATTTCTCCAGGGCCACCGACGGTCTCGATTGCGCACCGGCGTTTTCAGACTCGGCCGCATGCAGCATGTTCACGGCGAAGCGCTGCGGGAGCGGGCCGCCGGACACCCTGTAGATGCCGGCTTGCGTTGGGAGGAAGTAGCTGCGCGCCCCGCGGCCGGGGACGAGCGGCACCGGTTTGCCGTCCGGGCCGATCACGGATAGCTTCGCATCAGGGGGCCGCCGCACCACGATGTGCTCGCCGGTCACCGAGCAGCTCCACGCGCCCCGCGCCGCGGAACGTCGGCCCGCCGCCTCCGCCAGCACGTCGGCCCAGAACATCGGGAACGACGATTGCATCGGCCAGTTGGTCTCGGACAGGACAAGGCTGCAGCCGATCACGAGCACTCGCGTCTTCTCGTCCTGCCAGCGCATCAGAACGGCCGCATCGCTCTCGGCGAGCTTGATCAACGTCTCCGCCGCCGGGCCGCCGTCGATTCTCAGGATGCGTTTGAAGCGCAGCGCGTCGGCCTTCACGTGGCGCAGCGCGGGGGCGTCTTTCACCTTCACGGCGCGGCGCCACTCACCGGCGGTCGCGCCGCGCACGTTGAACGGGCCTACCCGACCCGTGGGGTCAATGAGCACGACGTCGGCCGCGGGCAGCTTGTCCGGCGCAACGCCGTCGTAGACGTACAGATCAAACTCAGCGTTCACGTCGCCGGTGAGGCGGAACTGCGAGAGCGCGACGTCCGGCAGCAGCTCCAGCGACCGGAGGATGAACTGATTGCCGCGGCCGACGTAAGCCACGCGAATGCGACGGACCCCGGCACGAACGGCCACCGCGTGATCGTCCACGTCCAGGCCGTCGTCCACATCCAGATCCGCTCCAACGCTGTCGCCCGCCGGAAGCGACTCGGTCAAGCTGGCCCTGCCGCCCGGCGGCAGCCCGAGGGTTCGGCTTTTGCCCGCAAAGGCCGTCTTGGCCGTCAGGGGAGCCGGGGTCCGCCACGCGCGGACGGCGACGGGAACGGCCGCCGCCTTGTCTGAGTAGTTCTTCACTGCAAGGAACACGTGGACGCGGCCGTCGTCCCCCGGCGTGACTTCAAAGGCGTCGATCGCAACGTTGCGCACCGGCCCGCCGTGGGATATGACGAGGACCGGCCTTCCCGCCAGTCTCTCGGGGACCGGCTGCGGGTTGTCGGTCAGTACGACCACGGCCGATGCCTGGCGTGCGATTCCCGCGCAGCGCGACAGTTCGCTCCCCATGTCCAGCGGAAGGTGGGTGGGGGAGAGATCGCGGAGCCTTAGCTTGGCTTGAGCGGGCGTCAACTCCTCCAGCGCGGGGCCGGCCGCAAGCGGCAACCCGATGATGGTCACCTTCCCACTGTCCAGTCGATCCAACAGCTCCAGCGCATCCCTGCGGGTTCGGGTGAACTTGGCTGGCGCCGTCATGCTCGCAGAGCGATCGACGATCACCAGCACGTGCGGCGCCGACCGCGCCTTGACCGTCAGAACCGGGCCGCCGGCCGCGAGAATGGCCGCCGCCAGGAAGAGGAGTGCGAACAGAAGGGGCACGTCGAACGCCCCCAGCCTCGCTCCCGTCTCGGCCACCGCATCGGCGGCCGCGGCCCTCCACAGCATCAGGCTCGGCACGGCGACCTCTCGCTTGCCGGCACGGCGGATGTACAGGAGCGCCAGCAGCGGGAGGAGGAGCAAGCCCAGCAGGAGGTACGGACGGCCAAACGTCATCGCACCAGCCCCCCGCGCCGGAGGTATCTCATGATGAAGTCCTCGAACGGCACATCCGTGGTGGTAGACAGGAATCGGATGTCATGCGTGCCGCAAAACGCGCTCCAGCCTTCGCCGAAATCGCGCAGCGCCCGGCGGTACCTCGCGGCCGCGGCGTCCGTAATGCGGAGCGGCACGGCGTCCCCGGTTTCGGCATCACGAAGGATGATCCGGCCGCGGGCGCGGGGCTCGACCTCTTCACGCGAGACGACGTGGATGATCGAGGTGTCGTACCCTTTTGCGGCGAGGGTGGCCAGTATCCCCCGCGAGCGGCCCTCGTCAAACAGGTCCGATATGAGCACGATCAGGCATCGCTCGCGCGAGCGCTCGAATGCCTCTTTGAGCGCAAGGGCGGTGCTGGTCTCGCCGGCCGCGCGGAGCCCGCTCAGGCGATCCAGCAGGCTGAAGACTCGGTTCTTGTCCGCGCCGACGGGAAACCATTCGCACCGGCCGGCTCCGAACGAGGCCATCTCGACGCGGTGTCGCGCGGCCAGGCCGATGTACGCGAGCGCGGCCAGGCATGCGGCGCCGTACTCCAGCTTGGTCGGCAAGTTGCCGCGCCGCCCGCCGCTGCGGGGGAAGTCCATCGACGCGCTGCAGTCGAGCAGCAGATACACCAGATACTGCTCTTCACGCTCGAACTGCTTGACGACCAGGTCGTCGGTGCGGCTGAGGACGTTCCAGTCCACGTGCCGGAAGTCGTCGCCGGGCGAGTACTCCCGGTAGTCGGCGAACTCGATGCGCCCGCCGTGATGGGGGCCGGATCGCTCGCCCTCCGGCCTCCCGCGTTGGGCACGGCGAAACGCCACCTCGAGCCGCTCGAGCTTCGCCAGTAAGTCCTTGTTGATTAGTGAGTTCGGGCTCATATGTACAAGAACGTCGCCCATTCCCGCCAGTTCGGCCGATTAACGATTCTAGGCCGCCTGCGCCGGCAAGTCAAGCGAGGGGGGGGAAACCGCTGCCGGCGTTGCATGGTGCGCGGGAGTGCGGTAGAATGTGTTGGGCGCGAAGTCTCTGAATCACCGACAGACGAAGAAGCTGTTTCAAAACGGTGGGGCAGATATTCCTGTCTGCCCGTTGGCAGGCAAGAATGCCTGCCCCCGCCAGAAGGAGGGGAACGATGGCCAGGTCTCTTTCCGCATTTCTGCTTGT
>CAZDHT010000016.1:0-39534 GCA_964505325.1 uncultured Planctomycetota bacterium
TAGGCCGGCACGGCTTGCGAAGCGCGGGGCCGGATGATAGGATGTGGCGTCGCGGCTATGGAAGGGCGGCTGGTATGTCCGACGGCGGTTCGCTTCCCGACAGAATGCGCGCGGTGATGTTGAACGGTGCAGGCTTTCAGCGCCTGGCCGTCCGCACGGTCCCGGTCCCCGAGCCTGGGCCGAGGCAACTGCTGGCCCGGGTCGATGCGGCGGGGATTTGCACGTCGCTGATCAAGATCGTCGAGCAGGGCTCGAAGCACAGCCAGCTCTACGACTGGGACATCGGACGCTTCCCGTTGATCCTTGGCGACGAGGGCTCGGTCACTATCGTTCACGTGGGCGCGGAACTGACCGGCGCGTTCCGCGTCGGGCAGCGTTGCGTCGTGCAGCCCGCGGTCGACCATCCGCCCGTGAACCATCTCGAACGCTATCGCAACGGCGGCACGGGCGTCGCGAAAGTGGCGGTCGGGTACACGCTGCCCGGTCACCTCGCCGAGTACATGCTGCTCACCGAGGAGGCCATCGAGGCGGGCTGCGTCATCCCGCTGCCCGACGATTCTCTGCCGTTCGCTCACGCGGCTATCAGCGAGCCGCTCTCCTGCTGTGTTTCCGCGCAGGAACACCACATGCACGTCGTGCAGGGGTATCCACTCGCGCCCCGCGAGGCGGTCAAAGGTCTCAAGCGCGGCGGGGTCACCGTCATCATCGGCGCGGGCGCGATGGGACGGATGCACGTCGACGTGGCGATGGCGGCGGGGCCGCGCGCGATCGTCAGCGCCGACCTGGTGCCGGAACGGCTCGAGCTGGTCGAGAAGCTGTTCGCAAAGCGCGCAGCCGACCGGGGCATCGAGCTGCACGCGATCGATCCGTCCGAGAAGGACCTGGCATCGTTCGTCGGCGCGCTCACCGACTCGCGCGGCGCGGATGACGTCATCGTGGCCGTGGGCTCGAGGCCGGCGATCGAGAGCGCACAAACGCTGTGCGGGCGGGGCGCCGTGCTCAACCTGTTCGGCGGGCTGAAAAAGGGCGAGGACCGGGTCGAGCTGGACAGCGGGATCGTTCACTATAAGGAGATCAACGTCACCGGCTCCAGCGGCGGCTCACCGTGGGACATTCAGCAAACGCTGAAGCTGATGGCGGACGGAGACGTCGAGACATCGGCACACATCACGCGGATCGGCGACCTGGAGCACGCAGCGGAATTTCTTAGTCTCATCAAAGCACGGGCGCTGGACGGCAAGGCCGTTGTGTATCCTCACCGCCGCACCGACAAGATTCTCTCGGTGGACCGGTGGACGGCCGAGGACGAGCGGGAGTATCTTGGCAACTGACGCATGGCTCTGACCGGCAATCACACCTACGTTGGGTTCGGTTTTGGCGCCATTCAGGCGGGGCTCTTTCTTTACGAAGCGTTTGGGTCCGGCCACTTCCGGCGCCTGGTCGTGGCCGAGGTGCTGCCCGAGGTCGTCGCCGAGATTCGCGACGCCGGCGGGATGTACTCGGTCAACGTCGCGCACGCGGATCGCGTCGAGACCGTCCAGATCGGCCCAATCGAAATCTACGATCCGTCTGTAGAGACCGACCGCGGTGAGCTGGTCGCGGCCATCGCCGAGGCGCAGGAGATCGCCACCGCCATCCCCAGCGTCACGTTCTACGAGAACGAAGGTCCCGCCAGCCTGCATCGGGTCCTAGCCGCGGGCCTGACCCGCCGCCGCGGCCCGGCGGTCGTCTATGCCGCCGAGAATCACAACCGAGCCGCCGAGATCCTCGAGGATCTCGTGCGGCACGAAGCCGGCTTGGACGACGTGCAGTTCCTCAACACAGTCATCGGCAAGATGAGCGGCCTCGCGGACGCGCCTGACGCGCACGGCCTCGCCACGATCACCCCCGGCAGCCAACGCGCCTTCCTTGTCGAGGCATTCAACCGCATCCTCATCTCGAAGATCAATCTGTCCGGCTTCCGCCGAGGGATCGACGTGTTCATCGAGAAGGAGGACCTGCTTCCGTTTGAAGAGGCGAAGTTGTTCGGACATAACGCGACGCACGCGCTGGCCGCATACCTGGCCGTGCAGCTCGACATCGAGATGATGGCCGACCTGCGCTCGGTGCCGGGCTTCGTCCCCTTCCTGCGTGACGCGTTCCTGCGCGAGTCCGGTGAGGCGCTCACCCGAAGGCACAACGGCGTGGATCGGCTCTTCACGCCGGAGGGGTACAAGGACTACGCCGACGATCTGCTGGACCGGATGACGAACCCGTTCCTGATGGACACGGCCAAGCGCGTCGGACGCGACCCGGAACGGAAGCTGGGCTGGGATGACCGGCTGATCGGCACGATGCGCCTGGCGCTGTCGCAGGGCATCGAGCCGCGGCGGTATGCGATCGGTGCCGCCGCCGCCTTGGCCGCGCTGGACGCCGGCTTTCTTGATGGCCACGTCTCGCCGGACACCCTCGCAGACCCCATCTGGCAGACCGACAGCCCGGAGCGGCCAGCCGTGCTTGCCATGATCGAGGAGGGCGGGCGCCTCTTCCGCGGTTGGCGGGATGCCGGCTTTCCCGACTTGAGACGCATCGTTAAGTAGAAAGGATGACCATGGACCAACGCATCCTCGAACGTGCACCTGGCGTGAAAGAGTTTGATCCCATGCCTGCCGACGGCGCGGAGCCGTCGGTCAACCCGCCGCCGATCCGCTGGCTGGCGCACGACGGCGTGACCCGTTGGCGCGTCGAGCTGACCGGCCCGAACGGGAAATCGCTGGAGTTCGGCCCGCTGCGCGACCCGATCCTTGCACTGCGCACGAGGCTCGCGCCCGGGCCGTGGCGCTGGCGGTTCATCGGGCTCGACGCGGCGGGCGCCGAGATCGGCCGAAGCAAGCTGCGGACGTTCACGGTGAAGCGCGGCCTGAAGGGATTCGTCTCCCCGGACGTGCGGAAGCTGGAGCGCGCCTGGCGGGGCCTGCGCCCGCGGCTCTTCGGTAAGCGGATCGCCATGGTCCGCCAGCACCTCGACGGGGAATTCGCCGTGCCGTATCGGCAACTGGCCACGTGGTGCGAACTCGCCGAGGATCAGCCGCCCGTCCCGGAGCCGGAGGACTATCGGCCGTACCCTCCGGACGCCGAGGAGCACAACGAGGACTGGATCCGCATCCTCTCCGACGGCCGGGTGGCCTCGGCGCATGCGGTCCGCTTCGCACTCTCCTATCTGCTGACCGACAACGAAGAGCACATGGCGCTGGCCAAGCGCTGGGCGATGAACTGCCTGGCGTGGAGTCCGTGGGGAACCACCAGCCTGGCGACGTGCGACGAAGCGGGCATGCCGCTGCTCGAGCGCCTGTCGGTCGTGTACGACTGGCTGTATCCGCATTGGACCGAGGCGGAACGCGACCGCTGCCTGGAGGTGATGCTGGTCCGCGGCGAGGAGGCACGCGAACGCGACCGTCAGACCGGCTTCGCCGCGCGGCCGTTCTTCAACCACCAGTGCCGTACCCTCGCATTCACCGGCCAGGCCGGCATCGCGTTCCTCGGCGACATTCCCCGGGCCGCCGAGTGGCTCCAGTACGTGCTCGACGTCCTGGCCGTCAGCTACCCGTCGGGCTCTTGGGGGTCGGACGACGGCGGCTGGTCGCAGGGCCCAGGGTATTGGGCGGCGTACATGAGCCAGGTGGTGAAGATGGTCGCCGCGGGAGCGGAGCTGGGAATCCGGTTCGACACCGCGCCATACTACCGCAACACCGGTTACTTCGCGGTCTACAACTTCCCCCACTATGCCCCGTGCGGCGGCTTCGGCGACGGGGCTTACTCCCGTCCCGGCTCCTTGCAGAAGCTGGTGGTGGGGGCGTTCGGCGCGGCGGCCGGTGACGGTTACCTGCGCTCGTATGCCGACGGGCTCGAGGCAACGCTCCGCGAGCCGACGGAAATGCTGGCCGACACGTCCATCACGTACGCGGCCCACCGGTGGGACGGCTGGGGCATGCCGGAGGTCTCGTGGCTGTTGCTCACTCCCGGCCCAGGGCTCGAGCCGAAGGACCTCCGCGAACTGCCGGCGGCACGCGCCTTCCCTTACATCGGCTGGGCGGCGATGCACTCCGCGCTGGGTGACGCCGACAACGACACCTGGCTCCAGTTCAAGAGCGGGCCGTTCGGCTCGGTGAGTCACAGCCACGCCGATCAGAACTCATTCAACCTGTTCGCCTACGGGCAGGCCCTGCTGATCGACAGCGGCTACTACCCGTGGTACGGCTCGCCGCACGACGCGTTGTGGACCAAGCAGAGCTGGGCCCACAACCTGGTGCTGGCCGGCGGGCGCGGCCAGCCGCCGTTCGACTGGTTTGCGCGCGGGCGGATCGAATCGTTCAGCGACGCGCCGCCGTTCGCGTACGCGCGGGGCGAGGCGGCCGAGGCCTACAACCGCCCGCCGGACGACGGCGCCCTGAAGCTTGCCGAGAAGCATGCGCCGGAGCTGGCCGAGAAGATGGGGCCGGCCGCGGAAGTCGAACGTGCCAGCCGCTCGGTGCTGATGGTCAACGGCGAGCAACCGTACTACGTGGTTCTCGACTGGCTAGAGACCGCCGAGCCCGCGGCGTTCCAATGGCTGGGCCACGCCCACGAGCGGATGGAGATTCTGGAGAATGGCTTCCGCGTCAGTCGGGGCCCGGCGCGCCTTGCCGCGCGATTTATTTGCCCGGCCGGGCTTTTTTTTCACCAGACCGACCGGTTCCCCGTACTGCCCGAAGCGCGAGCCAAGGGCTCTCCCAACCAGTGGCACCTGACCGCCGAGACAATCGAGCCGGCGAGCCGGGCGCGGTTCATGGTCGTGCTGGTGCCGTATCGTGGGGACGGCGAGCCGCCCGAAGTCGAGCCACTCGCAGGTGAAGGCTTCATCGGCGCACGAATCGGCAACGATGTTGTCGTTGCGCCGGAGACCGGCGTGACCGGGCGATTGCATTGCGGGAAGGTCGAGGCGGAGGCCGCGCTGCTGGCCGTCTCCGGCGGGAAGCTCTTCGCTGCCGAGGCGACCCGGGTCCGTGTCGGCGCCAAGACACTGATCGAGTCCGAACAGCCGGTGACGGTCGTGCGGCGCGCACCGCGCGCGGCGCTGCCGTGAGGCAACCGCAGGTATGTGAACCGAAAGGAGACGAAAGCATGGCGAGCAGGAAGGTGATTTGTGTCGGCCTGATCGCGTACGGCCGCAGCGGGCGGGACATCCACACCGATCATCTGAAGAACGATCCCAAGTACCGGATCGTCGCCGTGACCGAGGTGCTCGCCGAGCGCCGGCGCGAGGCGGCCGAGGAGCTCGGCGCTGACATCTACGACGACTACCGGAAGATGATCCGGCGCGACGATCTCCACCTGGTCATCAACACGACGCCCTCGCACCTGCACGTGCCGGTCACCCTCAAGGTCCTGCAATCGGGCCGTCACTGCCTGTGCGAGAAGCCGCTGGCGCGGCAGGCGGCGGACGTCGACAAGCTGATCGCCGCGTCGAAGAAGGCGAAGCGCATCCTCGCCATCTACCAGCAGTCGCGGTTCGGGCCCTACTTCCAGCAGGTCCGCAAGGTCATCGACTCCGGCGTGCTCGGCCGGATCGTGATGATCAAGATCGCGTTCAACGGCTACGGACGCCGGTGGGACTGGCAGACGCTCCAGGAGTACGGCGGCGGCAACCTGCTCAACACGGGGCCGCATCCGCTCGATCAGGCGCTCGTTCTGTTCGGCGACGGCATGCCCGAGGTCAAGTGCATCATGGACCGCTGCAACACGTTCGGCGACGCGGAGGACCACGTCAAGCTGCTGCTCACGGGCAAAGGGCACCCGACCATTGACCTCGAAATCTCGTCGTGCTGCGCCTATTCGCCCTACACGTATCAGGTCTACGGCACGCAGGGCGGGCTGACCGGCACGACGGAGGAGCTTCGGTGGCGGTACTTCAACCCGAAGCAGGCGCCCAAGCAGAAGCTCATCCGCACGCCGATGCCCGGCCGCGCCTACTGCCGCGAGAAGCTGCGGTGGATCGAGAAGACGTGGACGGTGCCGGAGCGCAAGTCGGACCTGTTCGGCACGATGGCCGCGCAGTTCTACGGGCACCTCTACAAGACACTGGCCGGCGGCGCGCCGCTGGTCATCACCCCGCAGCAGGTCCGCCGCCAGATCGCCGTGATCGAGGAAGCCCACCGCCAGAACCCGATGTCGCGGCTCAAGAAGTGACGGGGGAGAGTCAGGATCGGTAAGCGCGAACCCGCTCCATGCAGCGGTTGGCGGCGTCGATGGTTTCGGCTCCTGTGATCTGGTAGAACACCCCGCCGGGGAGCGCGCGCTGATCCAGCTTCGTTGCGAACTTGTGGAAGTCCGCCGACACGACCAGCGGCGTGGTTCCCGCGCGGGCCTTCAGCTCATCCAGAACATCGAACGCGAGGGGGAAGCCCCTGTCGTCGCCCATGTAGATTGCCTTCAGTCCGCGAAGTGAGCAGGCCGCCTCCAACAGATGGCGGCCGTTCCCGTGGATGTGCAGCACGCCGCCGTCGTACGCGTCGAGGATGCGCTGTGCCGGCTCGCGTCCCCACGCCTCGAAGTCCTTCACCGAGGTCATGTGGAACGGGTCAATGCTCTCCGAGACGACCCTGCCGGGAATCCATTGGACCATGTTGCTGAAGGTTCCCTCGCGCGATGCCTGCACCGCGTCGAAGAACGCATTCTGTACCTTCACGTTGAGCTCGAACGCGAAGTCGATCGCCTTGCGGACCAGCCCGGGGCGTTCGAGCAGGCTCATGTAGGTTTGCGTGGCGCCGATCAGCTCGAAGACGAAGTTGAGGCCGTCGATGAGGATGAGATGACCGACGCCGAATTTCCCTCTGGCTCGCCCTGCGAAGATGTGGAGCTGCCGCAGGTACTGCTGGAACCACGGGTGGGATTCGTCAAGCCGGAGCGCGTCGAACTCCGACCACCCCTCGAGCAGCGGCGGAACCATGGACGAGATCCACCCGGTCTCCGGGTCGCACAGGAAGCGGACATCGCCGCCCAGCATCCCGCCGTAGAGGCCCTGATCGAACTCGCTGAGATACGCGGACGGGATCGAGTCGTCTTCGAGCGTCGAGCGTTCCGCGAGCAACGCGTCCCAGAACGCCGCCCGCTCGTGCGGGTCGGGGTAGTCGCAGAAGCCCCCGGGATGCGTCCGGGCGAACTCGGCGAGCGTGGGACTCGGCGGGTTAAAGACGGCGAGGATGCGATCCTGCGCTCGCTCCTCCCACAGCAGCCGCAGCCGCTGGAGCACGTCGGCGGCGTTCGCCTTGTACGCCAAGGTGGGGGGCATCTGCGTCAATCCCGCACGTACTGCTGCGACGGGTCGAAGTCCGGCCGGTGATCCCACGAGACCGGCTTGCCCTTCGCCTGCGCTTCGAGGATGAGCTTCCGGGCCTGCTGGCTGGCGATCACGTCGTGTTCCATCG
The DNA here is from genome assembly GCA_964505325.1 of uncultured Planctomycetota bacterium. Classification (GTDB taxonomy): domain Bacteria; phylum Planctomycetota; class PUPC01; order PUPC01; family PUPC01; genus CAZDHT01. The sequence continues at coordinate 7,443 of CAZDHT010000016.1, forward strand.
CGGCCGGGTCCCAATCAGCGAGGGCGACGTCCCGCAGCTCGGCTTCGGTCTCCGCCACCTCGGGCCGGCCCGCCCGGTCCGTCTGCTCGAGCGGATCGCTTTCCAGGTCGAAGAGCAGCGGCGGCTCGGTGTGGACGTGGACGTACTTGTACCGGCCCAGGCAGACGGCCCGCATCGGGTGCAGCGCGCCCTCGCCGTAGTACTCGCAGATGGCCGGGCGCGGCTCTGCGTCGGGGCCTTCGAGCAGCGGGCGGAGCGAGCGGCCATCGGCGTCGGCCGTCGCCACATCGAGGTCGTCCGGCCCGGCCAGGTCGAGCAGTGTCGGGAACAGGTCGACGAGCGAGACGGTGTCGCCGACGCGCCGGCCCCGCGCCCAGCGGCCCGGCCAGCGCACGACGAGCGGCACGCGGGCGGACCAGTCGAAGAACGTCCGCTTCGACCACATCCCGTGCTCGCCGAGCATCTCGCCGTGGTCGGATGCAAAGAGGACGGCCGTGTCGTCCGCGAGCCCGAGCCGCTCCAGCTCCGCGAGCAGCTCGCCGACCTTGTCGTCGACATACGAGACCATCCCGTAGAACGCGTGGCGGACGTTGCGGACGGTCTCGTCCGACGGCGGGAAAAGGTCGACCGAATGGTGCTGCTGGATCCAGCGGTTGTACGGGTGCATCTCGTCGATCGGTTCGGCCGGCGCCGCGGGCAGGTCGATCGCCGAGTGCTCGTACCGGTCCCAGTATTCCTGCGTGATCGTGTACGGCTGGTGCGGATGGGTGAACGAGGTCCAGAGGAAGAACGGCTCGTCGGCGTCAGCGAGCGCGCGCAGCCGTTCGAGCGAGCGGCACTGCACCTCCTCGTCGTAGTCGAGCTGCATGCTCCAGCGGCACGGGCCGGCGTCCTTGAGCTTCTCGACGCTCGAGCCGGGGTTGCGGACGACGCCCGCCGTCCAGTCGGGCGTCCAGTTAAAGCCGGACGGATAGATGTCGGTGGTCAGGCGCTCGTCGAGCCCGTGGAGTTGGTCGGGGCCGATGAAGTGCATCTTGCCCGACGCGGTGGCGCGATAGCCGGCGCGGCGCAGGTGGTGCATGAACGTCGGGACCTGCGCGGGCAACTCGGAGCCGTTGTCGAACGACCCGATCCGGCCGGGCAGCTTGCCGGTCACCAGCGACGCGCGCGACGGCACACAGAGCGGCGAGTTGCACACGCACCGCTCGAACAGCACGCCCTCGGCGGCGAGCCGGTCGATGTTCGGCGTGCGTACGACGGGGTGGCCGTAGGCGCCGACCGCCGCGGCGGGCATCTGGTCGGCCATGATGAGCAGGATGTTCGGTCGGTCACTCATGATCTAGAGGTCCTGACAAAGCTCTGGTGGGGCAGGCATTCTTGCCTGCCGCGCGGCAGACACGAATGTCTGCCCCACCCTTTTGTTGGAGGTCCTTACTCATTCTCCGATCCGAAGATGAAGTCGAGGGCGTTCGTGCCGCCGACTTTGCGGCGCAGGTCGGGGCCGAGGACGTTCAGCGCGGCGACCTCGTCCTCGTAGGTTGCTTTGTAGTTGAAGTCACGGAACACGCCGTCGGCCTGCTTGCGGCGGCAGATGTAGGCGTAGGCGGGCGAGTCCGTGCCCCAGATGATCGTGTCGGGGAACATCTCGCAGATCGTCTGCATCACGGCAAGGTGGTCCGAGTAGTCGGCGTCGATGCAGTCCTCGCGGCGCACCTCGTCTGCGAAGAGGTCGGTCATCAGCTCGACCTGGATCTTCATCGCGGCGGTGTCGACCCAGATATTCGGCGCCTCGTCGGCCCGGCGGAGGTATTCCTTGTGGAAGAGTAAACAATGAGCCAGGCAGAAGCGGAGCTTCGGCCGCGCCTCGATGACCTGGAACACGTCCGCCGCCTGCGAATATTCGTCCTCACCGAACGGCGTGGTGTGGATGAGCAGGGGCAGGCCGCGCCCCTCGGCGAAGTCGAGCAGCGGCGCGCCGGCGTCGAGGAGTTCGATGATCTTCGATTGGCAGAGGACGGGGTTAATCTTGATGCCGTGGATGGGGTACTCGATCTCCAGCTTCTTGAGTTCCGCCACCTGCGCGTCGATGGCGCGCGCCGGATCGATGCAGACGAACGGCAGGAACCGGTCGCTCAGTTCCGGGCAGAAGTCGAAGACCTCGCGCATCAGCATCCGGTTCTCGGCGGCGTAGGGCGCGGGCGAGACCGGTTCGTCGGCCGGGGCCATCTCGCCGATTGCCAGCTTGGTGAGGTCGAAGTACAACTCCGGCGCGAGCGGGAAGGCGGCCGCCGCATCGACGCCGCACGCCCGCATCCGGTAGGCGAGTCCCTCGGCGGTCTGGGCATAAGGGTACTCGCCCTGCGCGTACGCCTTCAGGGAGACGCCGACGTGCGCGTGCACGTCGATGGTCTGGCCGACGAAGTCGCTTCGAGGTCGCACGTTCACGGCCAATCGTGCGCTCCCTCCCACGGCCAGGGGTCGCTGCGGACCGGCACGCCGTAGTCATAGTCATCGGCCACGCTGCCCAGCACGTGAAGGTCGCTCCGCAGGACTTGCAGGATCGACGACGGGACGAGCGGCGTGACCGGGCCGTGCGCGGCGAGCCGGGTGATGAACCGCTGCCACGCGAACCCGCCGCCGGCGTAGCCCGTGTTCCAGAAACTGACCAGTTTCGAGCCCTTCAATTCGCGCGGCCCGATGGTGTACGCCTTTGGCGGCACGAACGACCAGTCGCCGGCGCGGCCGTTGTCGCAGTAGACCGTGCTCTGCATGATCGTGATGGGGTGCAGCTCGACCAGCCGGGCGCCGGCGTCAAGGTACGCATCAATGTCGTCGCCGAACTCCTCGCCGAGGTGCGACTCGAAGAACGCGATGTGCCCGCACCAGCCGATCCCGCCGTAGCACACGTCCGCCCCGCCGAGGTCCTCGAGCATCTTGCTGTAGTCGTCGATGTTCTCCTTCGACGGGATGTGGATCTGGCTCTCGGGCATGCGGAGCTTGGGGTCAATCCTGGTGAAGAGGTCGCGCATCATCCAGTAGCGGAACCCGCCGGGCCAGTCCTCGGGCGCGGTGTTGCCGTCCTGGTCGGCCCATTCGTCCATATTGAACGTGTGGACGTGCGAGCAGTCGATACCCATGCAATTGATGAGATGCGCGACCCAACGATAGTTCGGCCAGGGCGCGGGCAGGATCACGACGAACTGCCGCCCCTCGTCGCGGGCGCGCTTGATGCCCGTCACGAAGTGCGTGGCGAACTGAAAGAACAGGTTGCCCTCGTCCTCGATGATACGGATCTTGAAGTTCTCATTCGGGTGGTTGCAGAGGTCCTCGCGTTTGATCTTTCGCACGCGATTGCAGACCTCTCGGTCACGGAACGACAGGAACTTCGCCGGCTCGAAATTCCATTCGACGGTCATGGCTTCTCCTCCTTCGGGCAGGTGTTCTGGTGCGCGGACATTAGACCCGTTCTGGGGCCGGAAGGCAAGGCGGTGCGGACCAGCGGCGGCCGGAGCGCGCGGCCGGGGCGCTCACAGGAGTTTCTTGTGCTGATCAACGACTTTCTTGATGGCGGCGGCGAACTGCTCGACCGCGCCGTCCGCCGCATCGATCCAGCCGGCCGCACCGAGCACCTTGTCCCGCAGACCCTCGGAGACGGGGAAGTCGCCCTCTTTGTGCCGCGGCAGCGGGATGTTCGCCGGGCCGGGGTGTCCCTCGCCCCACAGGCCGGGCATGTCGCGGGTGTAGATGGACCGGAGATGCTCGACGTGGCCGACGTTCGGACCGCTCAGCGGGGCGCCTTCGGCAGCCACCGCCTCGACGAACTTCGCCGCGGGCAGCCCGTCCAGCGCGTCGGGGTCGTACAGGAACCTCAGCCCGCCGTACAGTTCGGACCCCTTTGACTTCGGATAATTGTGCGCCAGCTCGATGCCGGGCACGTCCCGGATCTTCTCGGCCAGTTCGTCGCGGTTCGCCGCGAAGTGCTCCAGGCGGTAGGGCAGGTCGTCGAGCGAGACGAGCGCGATCGCCATCGCCAGCGGATGCGCCCGCCATTTCCAGCCGAGCAGTTGCGCGTCGAGCTGCTGGTAGACCGGGTTGGTCAGCTCTTCGACGGCGCCGGGCCGGTGCAGGTGGCAGTAGATGAGCGCCCGCTCGTAGAGTTCGCGGTCGTTCGTCGCGACGATGCCGCCCTCGCCTGCCGAGACCGGCTTGCCGCCGGGGCAGATACCCTGCATGCTGAAGCAGGCGATGTGGCCGAGGTTGCCGATCCGGACCCCGCCCCACTCGCTCCCGTGCGCGTGCGCCGCGTCCTCGACGACGACCAGGTTGTGCTGCTCCGCCAGCGCGAGCAGCGCGTCCATATCGCACACCCGGCCGTGGTAGTGGATCGGCTCGATGACGCGCGTCCTGTCCGTGATCCGCTTCGCCGCGTCGGCCGGGTCGATGAGCAGCGTCTTCGGGTCGATCTCGCAGAAGACGGGCGTGGCGCCACTGTGCAGAGCGCCCGCGTAGCTGCCGATGTAGCCGATGGCGGGCGTGATGAACTCGTCGCCCGCGCCGAGCCCGGCCGCGAAGAACGCGCTGGCCAGCGCCGTGTGGCCGTGGCTGGTCGAGAGCACGTACTTGCAGCCGACGAACTCGCGGAACCGGTCCTCGAACTCCTTCGGCACGCCCTTGTTGCAGCCCGAGAGGAAGCCGTCGTCGATCAGTCGGCAGACGAGCTCCTTTTCTCTCGCCGTGTTCCGCCCCCATTGTTCCGACACATCGACCGTGACCGCCTTCGGCCCGCCCAAAATCGCCAGGTCCTCAGCCATTGAGCATCTCCTTTCCACGGCGCCGGTGTCCGTCGCGCCGGGGTAATACTGTGCGCGGAAGGGCGCAAAGTCAAGCGCTGGGCGGCACACGGGCGAGGCGCCCGCGCCGGCGGCGCGCGGGAACTCCGCACACCGCCAGGCGCTTGCTCGGCATTGCCATGCCCGCCGTGCCCGGCTATAATGTCACTTCCGTTCACGGGCACCTTGCAGGGCCGGGATGAAGTTCACGCGCCTGACGATCCGGGAATACGCCGAGAGCCTCGCCATCGCCTTCATCCTGGCCATGATCATACGGCACTTCGTGGTCGAGGCGTTCCGCATCCCGACGTCGTCGATGGAGCCGACCCTCATCGGCAGCGAGACGCACGGCGATCGGATCCTCGTCAGCAAGTTCCAGTTCGACCTGCACCCGCCGAAGCGGTGGGACATCGTCGTCTTCAAGATCGATCAGCGGCGCATCGATTACTACCGAAGCCTCTACGCGTCGAAGCCGGTCGCCGCGGGCATCAGCCGGAACGACAACGGGACCATCGAACACTCGCGCAGCGCCGACTACGTCAACTACGTCAAGCGGCTCGTGGGCGTGCCGGAAGATGAGATCGAGATCAAGAACGGCGACCTGTTCATCGACGGGAAGATATGCCGCAAGCCTAGGGCCGTCGAGGATGTCCTGCTGGTTCCTGTCACCAGCGACGAGATGCTGAAGAGACAGAAGCCACATCGGCAGACCTTTTCGGACCGATGGCACCGGCTGGATCGCGAGCCCATCAACGTGCGAGACGGCGTGATCTCCCTGGCGGCAGCGTCGCCCCCGGGCGAGTGTCACCTCCGGTACAGCTACCCGATTGAAGACCGCGTGGAGACGGACGAGAAGAGCACCCATCGGCGTGAGGACCGCGGCGGGTTCCACGTCGTTGGCGATCTCAAGCTTGGTTTTCGGTTCCGACACCTGGGCGGCGCAGGATACCTGACCGGGCGCCTTACCGAGAACGGCCTGCAGTACGTATTTTACCTGCCGCTGGGGACGGACGAGACGGCGAAGCTGTTGTGCGGCGGCAGAGAAGTCGCACGCGCGGCCGAGCCATTCGAAGCGAAGGGCGAGCATCGGCTCGAGTTCTCCAACATCGACGCACGCGCCGTCCTCCGGGTCGACGGCGACGCCCTGATCTCCTTCGACAACGACGCGCCGGACGAGGCCCTTGCCAAGCGTGTACCGCTGGCCGGCGCCCAGACGAGCGCGGTCGAATTCGGCGCCTCCCGGTGCGACGTGGCCGTGCGCGACGTTCGCCTGTGGCGCGACATCTTCTATACGTCCGACCCGGGCCAGCAGAACTTCGCGGTGGGCAAATCATTCACGCTGGGCGACGATGAGTACTTCATGATGGGCGATAACAGCCCCAACAGCTTCGACAGCCGCAACTGGGGCGTCGTGAAGAGGCGCAACCTGATCGGCGAGGCATTCTTCGTCTTCTGGCCGATCCCGCGCTGGAGACTCATCAACTGAGGGTCGCGCGATGGCACTGCTCGAAGTCAAAGACCTGGTGAAGCGATACGGCCACAAGACGGTGGTGAACGAGGTCAGCCTGTCGGTCGATCCCGGGCAGGTCGTTGGCCTGCTCGGCCCGAACGGCGCGGGAAAGACCACCTCGTTCCGGATGACCATCGGCATGATCAGCCCCGACGGCGGCTCGGTCTTCCTCAACGGCGAGGACGTCACCCACTTGCCCATGTACCGGCGGGCCCGCCAGGGGATGGGATACCTCTCGCAGGAGCCGTCCGTGTTCCAGCGAATGACGGTGCTGGACAACATCGTCGCGATCATCGAGACGCTGGACGTGGCGAAGAACGAGCAGGCGGAACGCGGAATGGCGATCCTGAAGGAGTTCGGCCTGGAGAAACTCGCCGAGGAGCGCGCCCTGACCCTCTCCGGCGGCGAGCGCCGCCGCCTCGAGATCGCGCGGGCGCTCGTCACCAAGCCCTCGGTCATCATGCTGGACGAGCCGTTCTCGGGGGTCGATCCCAAGAAGGTCTCCGACATCAAGCAGATGATCGCCACTATGCGCGACCGCGGCATCGGGATCCTGCTGACCGACCACAACGTGCGCGACACCCTCTCCATTACCGACCGCGCCTACATCATCGACGAGGGGGTCATCCTGATGCATGGCACCCCCGAAGAGGTCGTGGCGGACGAAACGGTCCGGGACCGGTACCTCGGCGACGATTTCGTGATGTAAGGAACTCCAGCAAGACGGTGGGGCGGGCATTCCTGTCTGCCCGGTGGCAGGCAAGAATGCCTGCCCCACCAGGGTTTTGACAGGGCCCTTACGCTCGGACGGGACGTTGGGCGAGATCATCAAAGAACGTGACGAACTCCTGCGCCGGGTCGAACACCTGCGCGGGAGCGGCACGCTCGTCCTGGCGGACGGCACGTTCGACCCGTTCCATGCCGGGCACATTGACTTTCTCGAAGCGGCCAAGGGCTTGGCCGAGCTGCTCGTCGTCGCCCTTCGCTCCGACGCGGCGGCCCGGTCCAACAGAGGCCCCGAGCGGCCGCTGAACCCGTGGCCCGAGCGCGCCCGCGTCCTGTCCGCAACTCGATCCGTCGACATCGTTGCCGAACTGGACGAGCGCCATCCGGACGAGCTGATCCGGCTGCTGAAGCCTGCCGTCTACGCCAAGGGGACGGATTTCATCGAGGCGAACGTGCGCGAACGCGAACTGGTCGAATCCCTCGGCGGCAAGGTCGTCATCTGCGGCGGCCCGAAGACGCGCGTCGCCGCAGGCGGCGCGTCACGTTCGGGCTTCAGGTCCGCATGGGAAGGCGCGCGGGATGTGCCGCCCCGGCCGGGGCAACTCAGTATCATCGTCCCGACGAAGAACGAGGAACACAACATCCGCCCGTGCCTGGAATCCGCCGTGTGGGCCGACGAGGTGATCGTGTGCGACTCGTTCAGCACCGACCGCACCTGCGAGGTCGCCGCCGAGTTCACCCCCAACGTAGTGCAGCATGAATACGTTCACTCGGCGGCGCAGAAGAACTGGATCATCCCCCAGGCGGCGGGCGAGTGGGTGATGATCCTCGACGCGGACGAGCGGGTCACGCCCGAGCTGCGCGAGGCTGTCATGAGGGTCATCAAGAACGGCAACCACGACGGGTACCGGATCGCGCGGCGGACGTACTTCCTGGGCAAGCTCATCCGGCACTGCGGATGGAACCGCGACTATCCGCTGCGCCTGTTCCGGCGGGACAAGGGGCGCTACCAGGACCGCGAGGTTCATTCCGCCGTGATGGTCGACGGCACGGTCGGCCGTATCAACGAATGTCTGATGCACTACACCGATCCCGACCTGAGGAATTACTTCGAGAAGTTCGACCGGTATTCGTCGCTCTCCGCCGCCGACCTGTTCCGCCGCGGCGTGCGGGCGCGCTGGTGGCATCTGATTCTTAAGCCGCCCGGCCGATTCGTCAAGATGTATCTGCTGAACCTCGGCGTGCTGGACGGCTTCCACGGTCTCCTGCTCTGCGGGCTGACCGCGATGGCGCTGTTCGCGAGGTACGCGAAGCTGTGGGAGATGAACCGGAGGGGATCCGTCGGCGAGCTGCCGAGCGGACGACGCTCGTGAGTGCGCACGGCGGTAGATGATATGGACAGAGTCGGCCAAGAGCTGGCGCAGTTCCCGCTCGATGGATTGCAGTGGGTCACCGAGACATCGTTCGAGGGCCCGCTGCGCGAGGCCATCGCCCCCCACCTGGCCGGGCTGGAATCGGCCGGTGCGACGTTGATCAAGCGCTCGCTGGCCCGGGCGACCTACCGGCTCGAACTCCCGGGCCGGACGGTCTTCGTCAAGCATCACAAGGCGCGGTCCTGGAAGGAGCGGCTCAAGTATCTCGTGCTGCCGTCGCGAGCGTCGGCGGAGTGGAGGACCTCGCGGGCGATGGCCGAGCGCGGCATACCTGCGGCGCGGGCGCTTGCGTTCGGAGAACGGCGGGTCGCCGGCGTGTTCTGCGAGGCGGTGCTGGTGTCCGAGGCGGTCGAGGATGCGATGTCGCTGGGCCGGGCGCTGCGCGAGACGGGCGAGCCGCCCGGCCGGGTCGCGCGGTTCATCCGCCGGATGCACGACGCCGACGTGCTCCACCGCGACTTGCACGGCGGCAACATCCTCGTCGCCGGCGGCGGGCTGGTGCTCATCGACCTCCACCGCGTGACCGTCGGCGCCCCGCTGTCCAGGCGCCGGCGCGTGGCGAGCGTGGCGCAATTCCTCGCGCCGCTGGGCGACTGCATCGGCCGCGAAGCGCGGCTCACTTTCGTCCGCGAGTATCTGGGCCCCGATGCGGAGCAGGCGGAGGTCGACCGGTTCGCATCTTCTGTCGAGAAGGCGGCGGCCCGCTGGCTCGAACGCCGCTACGCGAGCCGGACGAGGCGCTGCATCAAGCGGTCAACGGGTTTTCGGCGCGAGCGTCTTCCGGGGCTGAAGGTGTATCGACGCGCGGAGTTCCCCGTAGAGCTTGTCGCGAGGGCCATCGAACAGCACCGAGCCGGGACGGCAGACGGGAAGGGCGAAGGAGTTCTGAAGTGTGACGACCGGACGCGGGTGAGCGTGGTGGACGTGGGCGAGAAGGATCACCCGGGGCGTCTCTGCGTCAAGGAATTCATCCGTGGCGGTCTGCTGCAACGCATCAATGATGTCTTCCGCGGGTCACGTGCCAGGCTCGCGTGGCTCGGGTCCAACGCCTGCGAAGTGCGCGGGATCCGGACGCCGAAGGCGCACGCGATGGCCGAGGCGGGGCCGCGGTCGTTCCTGATCACCGACTTCGTCGATGGCGCAGTCTCGTTCAACCGGTACGCGTCCGACTTCGGGCGCCCTCGCGGCAGGGAGGCGACCCGCAAGTGGCGAGCGTTTGTCAGAGACGCGGCCGACTTCGTCCGGCTGCTCCATTCGCACGCCCTCCGCCACCGCGACCTGGCGGGAAAGAACATCCTCGTTCGCGAGAAGGACGGCGGCTGGGAGTTCTGCCTGGTGGACGTCGGCGACATCCGCACGGGACGCACGCCGAGCCTCGGCTACAAGATCAAGAATCTCGGCCAGCTCGATCACGTCTACGTCAGGCCGTCGCGGACGGACCGGCTGCGGTTTTACCGGCACTACTCCCGCGGCCGGCCCGAGTTCGACCGGCGCGAATTTCTGCTGGAGATCGACGCCATCAGCGGCGCCCGACAGGAACGCTGGCTGGAGTGCGGCGGGAGAGAAATCCTCGAAGAGCGCAAACAGCAGGGCAAACCCGCATGAAGATCCTTCATCTGTTCAGCAATTACAAGCTGACCGGCCCGGCCGAACCGGCGATCCGCCTGGCATCTCACCTGATGCAGCGCGGCCACGAAGTCATCTTTGCCCATTCTCCCGTCCGGCATGCGGGAAAGGGCCGCATCGACGATACCGCAGCCGCGCTCGGCATCACCACCACGACGGAGTTCAAGTTGCCCAAGCACTACAAGACGCTCGTCATGTGGCGGGACCTCCACCGGATGGCGCGGTATTTCGACCAGGAAGAAATCGACGTGGTGCACGCCAACCTGGTCAATGACCACGTCACCGCGGCGTGGGCGGTCCCGCGCTCCAAGCGCAGGCCGAAGCTCGTCCGGACCAACCACGACGCGGTGCCGATGACGCGCGACCTCAGGACGACCTACGTGTTCCCCAGACGAACCGACGCGCTGATCGAACTCTCGCGTCCCGCTCTGGAGGCGGACGTCCGGCGGTTCCGCATCCCGCGCGGCCGGGTGCACCTGGTGGACACCGCCGTGGAGCTGGGGCGGCTCGATCCTGCGCGGGACCTCCCGAACATGCGCGAACGGTGGGGGCTGCGCGGGGACGAGTTCGTGGTCGGCGTCGCGGCGCGCATACAAAGGCACCGGCGGTTCAAGACGCTGCTCAAGGCGGTCGCGATCGCGCGAACGCAATGCCCGCAGCTCCGGCTGGTGATCATCGGCCGCGGAACGCACAAAGAAAAAGTGGCCGTCCGGCCCGCCAGAAAGCTCGGGCTGAGCGACATCACGACGTTTCCCGGCTACTTGCGGGGCGACGAATACGTGGCGGGGCTGCTCGCGCTGGACGTGAATATCTTCCTGAAGCCGGGCACCGACGGCTCGTGCCGCGCGGCGCGCGAGGCGATGGCCATGGGCAATCCCGTCATCGCATCAAAACGCGGCATGCTGCCCGAATTGGTCACCGACGGCGAGGACGGCCTGGTCGTGAAAGACACGCCGGAGAATCTTGCGGGCGCGATCCTTCGGCTGGCCCGCGACGTTGACCTGCGCAAGCGAATGGGCGAATCCGCCCGCCGCGCCGCGCTGAAGCGCTTCGACCCGCTGCGCCAGGCCGAACGGATCGAGCGGATCTACCGCGCCATCCTCGGGCGTAACGCTTCAGCCAAGTGAAGCGGAAAGCGGGAACGGCCAGCGGGGCGGCAGCCCGCCAAGCCGCAGCCCGCCGTGGCGGGCGGAAGCCGGCCCCCGTTGTCCGCTGGCGTTTCGCCACCGCGCGGCGTGCGAAAAACGGTGACCCGCCTGCGCCGAGGCTTCGGCGGGCAGGCTGGCATCAGCGGCAGCGGCGCGATCCGCCGCAGGCGGAGAGCGGAAACGTGCCGTTCCGCTGGAACGGCCGGAGTTTGCTCTGCAAACTCCCTCGGCAGCTTTGCTGCCGGCCTGTCACTGCTTTTCAGATTGCCCTTGCGGAAGTAGCTCAGTTCAACAATCTCCCACCAGCCGCGAGGCAACCTGTTGACGCTTGTTCGATTATCGGGTATAAGGAACAGTAACAAACACGATGGAGCGGCTTGTGAGCCATTCAGCACAACGCCGGCAGATAATCCTTGAACGGCTGGAGAGGGATTCATTTGTCGGCGTGGCCGACCTGGCGGGTGAACTGGACTGCTCGCAGATGACGGTCCGCCGACACCTGTCGCGTCTGGAGTCGGAAGGCTTGGTCGAGCGCTCGCGCGGCGGGGCATCCGCCACTCGGCGGGTCCGCCTGGAGTTCGCTCTGTACGAGCGATCCGCGACCCAGCGGGCGGAGAAGGAGGCGATTGGGCGCGCCGCCGCCCGTCTCGTGAGCGGGGGCGAGCGGATTATTCTGGACACCGGCACCACCACGCTCGCAATGGCCCGCGAGCTGCGCGGGCGCGAGGGGATATCGGTGGTGACCACCAACCTGGCGATCGTCTCGGAACTGCTGCACTCGCCAGGGATCGAGTGCATGCTGCTCGGCGGGATGGTCCGCGAGTCGACGCCCGACCTCTACGGCCCGCTGCTGGAGGACAACCTGTCGCGCATCCACACCGACCGCGCGTTCATCGGCTGCGACGGCATCTCGGAGGCGGGCGTCCTGATGACTAACGATCCACGCGTGGCCCGGGCGAGCGCGCTGATGATCGAGAACTCCGCCTACGTCGTCCTGCTCGCCGATTCATCGAAGGCCAAGCGCAACTCGTTCATCAGCTTTGGAACGATTGCCCAGGTCGACTGTATCATCACCGACGACGGCATGCCGGCCGCGCTGTTGGATGCGGCGCGGGCCGCCGGGGCCGAAACCGTCCTGGTCGCTACCGAACACAAGGAAGGGAGTCTGAGCTGATGCCCGGAAAGGAAACCCGACTGTCGCGCCTGTTCAACCGCAGCGAGAACGCCGTGATCATTGCCGCCGACCACGGTGAATTCGACGGCCCCATCCCCGGGATGATCGAGATCGATGAGACGCTGGCGAAGATCGATCCGGGGGTCGACGCCGTCCTGCTGTCGCCGGGCATGGTGTCCCGGGCCACGGCGCTCTACGGCGCCAAGGGCGCACCACTCGCCGTCATGCGGCTGAACTGGTCGACCACCTATTGCTTCGGCTGGGACTACCGTGAGGCGGGCACCTGCACGGTGGTCAGCGCCGCCGAGGCCGTCCGGATGGGCGCGGACATCGCGCTCGTCTCGCTCACTCTCAAGACCGGCAGCGAAGAGCGCGACGCTCACAACGTGGAAGTCTTCTCGGAACTCCGGCAGCAATGCCACCAGCTCGGCCTCCCGGTGATCGGTGAGTACTTCCCGCCGGCGGACCGGGAGCTGTCGCCGGACGAACTCCACGACCAGGTGCGCATCGGCTGCCGCATCCTGGCCGAACTCGGCGCCGACTGCATCAAGACGTTCCACACCAACAGATTCCCCGACGCCGTGGCGGGCTGCCCCATTCCGATCTTCGGACTGGGCGCGGAAAAGATGCCCACGCAGCTCGACGCGTTGACCCTCGCCCGCCGCGAGATCGACGAGGGCGCCCGCGGCGTGGTGTTCGGGCGAAACGCGATCCAAGTGCCCGACCCGCCCGCGTTCCAGCGGGCGCTCTGCGACGTGGTCAAGCGCGGGATGACACCCGAAGAGGCGGCCAAGAAACACGCTCTGAAGGACTAAGCGCTCGTGAAGAACATCGCCGGCCAGGAGATGACGGAATCCGCAACACTGGCCCTGAAGACGATTCTCCACCAGCCGACCCGGGGCATCCCCACTGGGACGCTGATCCACGTGATGGAGCACGCCCAGATCGAGCGCCTGGCGGGCGCCGAGCCGGGCTCCTACGTCCGGGATCCGGACACAACGTACATCGCCATGCAGCGGGCGCTGGGCGTCTGTCTCCTCGACCAGTACCTGGCGCACAACCCGCTCAGGATGGACCACGAAGGGTACAAAGGGAAAGCGGGCGAGGGCCGCACGGCCACCACGGGCGCGGATGTCATCGAATGCGATGGCATCCTCATCGACTCGGCCGAAGCCGTGGTCGAGCACATGGAACGCTTCCTGCTGCCGGCGCTCGAGCGGCGGATCGCCGAGTTCGACGCGGAGGCGCGTGTTCGGGAGATCATCGCACGCGAGCGCAAGATCCAGGAGATGATTGGTCCCGCTATCCTCAAGACCATGCACGGCGCGGTGGACTTCCCAGGGCTGCACTACGGCACATATGGTTACGTGCACTACTTCACCGCCTACGCCCTGTACCCCGAGGTGATGGAGAGGAGCTTTTCGATTCAGGCCGACCTGGCCGCGCTCAACAACCGCGCCGTGGCGCGGGCGTATCGTGAGGCGGGCCTGCCGCCGCTATGCCGATTGGACCATGACATCGCCGACTCGCGCGGCACGTTGGCCGACGAGAAGACGCTGGACCGGATCTGGCTGCCGCACTTCGCGCGAGCGCTCGAACCGCTGCTGGAGACCAACCTCCAGATGATCTGGCATTGCGACGGCAATCTTATGGCGATGGTCCCGCGCCTCCTCGACGTCGGCCTGCATGGGTTCCAGGGATTTCAGTACGAAGACGGGATGGACTACGCGAAGATCTGTCGGATGAAGACCCGCAACGGCGACGGGCTGATCATCATGGCGGGGGTCTCGGTGACACGGACGCTGCCGATGGGGGCGCCTGCCGACGTGAAGAAGGAGCTTCGATGGCTGGTCGACAACGGCCCGCAGACGGGGCTGCTCCTCTGTGCGTCGAGCTCCATCACCCCCGGAGTGCCAGCCGCCAACCTCGACGCCCTCGCCGAGGGCCTGGAGCATTACCGCCTTGAAGGACGTTCTGGTTAGGAGGGATCCCGTGGGCATCAGCATCGGATTGGTGGGGCTCGGCGCGTTTGGCAGCTCGTTCGCGGAGTCGTTCAAGAATCACCCGGCGGTCGATCGCATCGCGCTGTGTGACCGTGTGCCGGAGCGGATCAAGGAGTTCGCAGAGCGGGAGTCGTTCCAGGACAAGTTCGATCCGTCCGACGCGTACGCCTCGCTCGATGATCTGCTGAAGAGCGACGTCGACGCGGTGGTGATCATCACGCAGCACTGGCTCCACACGCCGCAGGCGGTGCAGGCGCTCGAGGCCGGGAAACACGTCTACAGTGCGGTGCCCGTGTTGTCGGTGCCGGACGGCGACGAGATCCTCGGGTGGTGCGACCGGCTGGTGAAGACGGTCGAGAAGACCGGCCTTCATTACATGTATGGCGAGACGACGTACTACCGGCCGCAGGCGATGTACTGCCGCCGCCGGGCCGCCGAGGGCGCGTTCGGCCACTTCGTCTACGCCGAGGGAGAGTACTTCCACGACGTCGACCACGGCCTGCGCGAGGTCAAGGCCCGCCGCGAGGCCTCGGTCGCCGGCGCCGAATACCAGGCGAAGAAGGCGGAGTACCAGGCGCGCGGCGTGGTCGGCGGGCCGATGCACTACCCGACGCACTCGACCGCCGGCCCCATCTGCGTGATGAACGCGCACATGGTCAAAGTCGCGTGCTGGGGCCAGCATCCCCGTGTCCATCTCGACCACTTCACCGAGCCCTGCCTGGCCAACGAGACGGCGCTGTTCCAGATGAGCAACGGCGCCACCTGCCGCATTTCCGAGTACCGCGAGATCGGCTTTACCGGCCGCGAGATCTTCCGCGTCTACGGCACACAGGGCTCGTTCGAGCACGACACCTGGCACGACAAGCACAACGCGACGCCGGTGACCGCCGACGAGATGCGCGACCCGCTGCCCGACGACGTGATCATTGCGTTCGCCGGCGGGCCGAAAGAGGTCGCGAGGGAGTTGAGCGAGCAGGAGCGGCGGGATTTCCTCGGCGGGCACGGCGGCTCGCACGCGTACCTGGTGCACGAGTTCTGCGACGCCATCGCCAATGACCGCACGCCGGCCGTCACCGCGTGGGACGCCGTCCGCTACACCGCCGCCGGCGTGATGGCGCACAAGTCGGCGATGAAAGACGGCGAAGTCCTCGACGTGCCCGACTGGGGCGACGCGCCGGAGTAGCATTGCATGAGCCTGCTCTACAAAGGCGATTGGGACCAGGTGAAGGAGCGGTACCGAGCGTGGTGGGCTCACGATAACTTCGGGCGCTGCGGCCTGGCGGTCACCGCGCCCAGGAAGAACCCGCCCGACGTTCCTGAGCCGGTGCGCCCGCCGACGCCGGAAGAGCGTTGGACCGACCTCGATTACATCAGCGCACTCGGCGACTACCGGAACTCGCGCACGTTCTTCGGCGGCGAAGCGTTCCCCGTGTGGAGCTACGGATACCCGGGCAACAAGCGCCTGGCGGTGTTCCTCGGGTGCCCGCTCGCGCTCGACTTCGAGACCGGCTGGCTGGACCCGATTCTGGCGGACGAGGACATCGACTGTCATTCTCTCCGCCTGAACGAGGGCGAGCCGCACTGGCAGTTCACGTTGAGCTGGCTCCGTCGCGGCGCACAGGAGGCGACGGGCAAGTCAATCCCCGCCGTCGGCGCGTTCGGCGGATGCGGCGACACCCTCGCCGCGCTGCGCGGCAGCGACAGGCTGCTCTACGACGTGGCCGACCGGCCGGACCAGGTCCGCGAGGCCGACCAGTTCCTGATGGACCTGTGGTGCAAGGTGTACGACACGTTTCACGACATCGTGAAGGAAGCGGCCGAAGGCTCCACCTGCTGGTTCGGGCTGTGGTCGCCGGGCAAGTTCTACGCCGCCCAGAACGATTTCTCCTACATGATCTCGCCGGAGATGTTCCGCGATATCTTCCTGCCGTCGATTGAGAAGCAGACGCAGTTCCTCGACCACGCCGTCTATCACGTCGACGGCGTCGGGGCATTCGCGCACGTCGATGCGCTGCTCGAACTGCCGCGGCTCCAGGCTATCCAGATACTTCCCGGCTCCGGCAAGCCGAGCCCGCTGCACTACATGGACGTGCTCAGGAAAGTGCAGGCCGCCGGCCGGAACCTGCACATCAGTATCCCGCCGGAGCAAGTGGAGCCGGCCCTGTCGGAGCTCTCGGCGCGGGGCTTGTTCATCGCCACCAGTTGCAGCACGGAAGACGAAGCGCGCTCCCTGCTCAAGCGCGCGGAGAAGTGGTCCAGGGACCGCACGGCCGCCGCTGTCACGAATGGAGGAAGAGGACGGTGACAACCAGGATGTCCGATTGGGCTTCGATCGACGCGTCGGAGTACCCGAAGATCGTGACCGATGAGATACCGGGCCCGAAGTCGCAGGCGATGCACACCCGCGCGGCCGGAATCATGAAGGGGTATTCCGGGCAGGTGCGCCTGTTCCCCGTCTGCTTCGAGTCCGGGCGCGGCGTGGTCCTGCGCGACGTGGACGGGAACGAGTACATCGACTTCTCCTCGGGCATCTACGTCGCCAACCTCGGTCACTGCCATCCCAAGGTGTCGGAGGCCGTCGCCAGGGCGGCCCACACCCTGATGAACTGCCACGACTTCACCACCCCGGTGAAGCTCGAGCTGCTGGAGAGGCTGGTCGACGTGCTCCCGGACGGGCTCAACGGCGTCCAGCTCTACGACTCCGGCACAACGGCCGTCGAGGCGGCGCTCCGCGTCGTCAGGGCCGCCACCGGAAAGCACGAGTTCATCTCGTGCTTCCGCGACTTCCACGGCAAGACCGGCCACGCCGTCAGCCTCGCGCGCATGAAGCCGTCGAACGCCCCGGCACGCGCCGCCGGCTTCTACATGGTGCCGCGGCCCGACCCGTATCGGCCGCTCTTCACCAAGCCTGACGGCGTTATTGACACCGATCGCTACCTCGAACTGTACGACGAGTTCATCGCCGAGGCGACGACCGGCCAAGTCGCCGCATTCGTGCTCGAACCGATCCAGGGGTGGGCCGGCTCGGTCTTCCCACCCGATGACTTCCTCGCCAAGCTCGTGCAGTTCTGCCACGAGCGCGACATCCTCTTCTTCGCGGACGAGGTGCTGACCGGCATGGGCCGCACGGGCACGTGGCTCGCGTGCGAGCACTACGGCGTGGTCCCCGACGTGGTGACGCTGGGCAAGGGACTGGGCAACGGATTCCCGGTCACGGCGATGGTCACCAGCGAGGAGCACAAGGACGCCGTCGAGAAGATATCGGCGTCGACCTCCTACGGCGGGAATCCCATGGCGTGCGCCGCCGCGCTCGCCTCGATCACCGCCATCGAAGAGGAAGGGATTCTCGGCCACGTCGCGGAACTCGAGCGCTTCTTCGTGAAGCGTCTCGAACAGATGAAGGCGGAACACCCGATCGTCGGCGACGTGCGCTGCAAGGGCTGCCTGATGGGCGTCGAGCTGGTGCAGGACCGCTCGACCAAGGAGCCTTTCACTGCCGCAGGCGAAATGGTATACCAGAGAGCGTTCCGAAAGGGCCTCGCCTGGATCCCGGCGGGACACATCCTCCGCATGAGCCCGCCGCTCATCATGGAGGAGCCGGTGGCGGCGAAGGCGATGGACATCATCGACGAGGCGATCGGCGAGACGGAGAGAGAGTTGCTCGGATAGGTTTTATAGGTCCTATAGGTCCCATACGCGGATGACCAAACTGAATCCGAATTTCGTTTACGATGAGATCGACGAGAGGGTCTGGCGCGAAGAGCTCGACGCGTTCCTCCCCCGTCGCATCTTCGACTTTCACGGCCACGTGTACCTCAAGTCCCACGCGCCATCCAGGGCGGAAGAGAGCAAGGACCCTTCCCACCCCAGCGTGGTCGAGGAGTATCCTCACCAAGCGTTCGCCGCCGTGGAGAGCCGCTTGTGGCCGGGCCGCGAGGTGAAGGCTCTGGTCTTCGGGACTGTCGCGGCGGACGTCGACCTGGAGGCGACGAACGCGTACGCCGCCGAGGCCGCCCACACCCACGGCTGGCATGCGCTGATGGTTCCCTCGATGACCGACGACGCGAATACCATCCTGGCCAAGGTCCGCGACGGCGGCTTCCTCGGGCTCAAACCGTACTTCTCTTTCGTCCGAGACAAGCCCGCCGCCGAAGTGACCCTGGAGGACATGGTGACCCCGGCGATGCGGACGGCGGCCGACCGCGCCGGCCTTATCGTCACCACGCACATCCCGCGCGCCAGGCGCCTGGCGGACCCCGTGAACATCCGCGGGCTGCGCCGGCTGTGCAAGGACGCGCCCAACGCCAAGATCGTGCTCGCCCACTTCGGCCGCTGCTACTTCCCCGAGGCCATCGGCGACGGCCTCAGCCTCGCCAACGTCGGCAACTTGTACCCCGAGCTGAGCATGGTCCAGGACTGGGAGGTCATCGAGGCATGCTTCAGCGCCTTCGACCGCAAGAAAATCCTGTTCGGCCTCGACCTGCCGGTGGCGCAGGAGAAAGGGAAGTGCCTGGGCATCAACGGCCAGCGCCATTTCTTTACCCGGCGCCCGCACAAGTGGAGCATCCACGCCGAGCCGGATGGGTACGAGGTGCGGTGCACGTTGTTTGCGTATGAGATGGCGCGGGCGATCAAGAAGGCGAGCGGGCGGGCGAATCTCTCCCGCGCCGAGATCAACGATATCTTCTGGTTCAACGCGCAGCGGCTCGTCGATTCGGTCAATGCCCAGTAGGAGGTCTCTGCGGTGGAACGCAAGAAGCCGACCGTCGGTGTCCTGATGACCCTGCTCGAGCTGTACAGGAAGACGGACCCGGAGAGGCCGGCCGCCCTGCACAATCACTGGAAGCCGGTGATGGAGGACGTTCTTTCAGACGTGGCGGAGCTGCACTTCACCGGGGTCTCTCACACCGCGGAGGAGGTCGCCAAGGCGGTCTCGTCGTGTGATCAGGCCGATTGCGACCTGTTGCTCGTCCTGCCCCTGGCGTACGCCCCGAGCGGTGCGGCGGAGGAAGCGCTCTGCCAGACGGAACTGCCGCTTCTTGTGGTCAGCAGCGCCCGCGATGCAACCCTGCCGTACGACATGAGCGGCGACCACATCATGGCCAACCATGCCATGCACGGGGTGCAAGACCTGGCGAACGTCCTGGCCCGGAAGGGCCGGCACTTCGAGCTGCTGGCCGGACATCCATCGGATGCGGCGTTCCGCGAACGCCTGCATCGTGCGGTCGGGGCCGCCGCCGGCGCGCGGGTCTTCCGCAAGGGTTGGGTCGGCCGGGTCGGTGAGCCGTTTGAGGACATGCTCGACTTCGACCCGGGGCCGCGCCTGGGGGAGCACTTCGGGCTGGGAACCGTTTCCATCAGCCCGGATGAGCTCGCCAAGGTGGCAGAGAGCGTAACGGACGAACGCATCTCGGAGCTGGCGGAGTGGGCCCGGTCGGAGTTCGACGTGGATGATGAACTGACGCCCGAGATACTCAGCACCTCGGCGCGGTGGTCGCTCGCGCTGGAAGACCTCGTCCAGTCGGGTGAGCTCGACGCCATCTCGATGAACTTCCTGGCGGTTGCTGCGGCCGGCGCCGACACCATGCCGTTCCTCGGCGCCTCGCGGCTGATGGCGCGCGGCGTGGGGTACGCGGGAGAGGGCGACATCCTGACGGCGGCGTTGGTGGCCGCCTTCGCGCGCATGGCGGGCGCCGCCACGTTCACGGAGATGTTCTGCCCCGATTACGAGCGGTCGGAGGTCCTGCTCAGCCACATGGGCGAATGCAACTTCGCCCTGGCCAATCCCGAACGTCCGGTGAAGCTGGTGGCGAAGGAATTCGCGTTCGGCGAGTGCGAGAAGCCGGCGGTTCCCGTCTTCCAGCTCAAACCGGGCGCCGTGACGCTCGCCTGCATCACGCAGTGGCCGGGCGAGGGGTTCCGCGTCGTAGCGTGCACGGGCGAGGTCACCGAGGCCCCCGAGCACGCGGGACTGAGCAGCCCGTACTCGCGTATCCGGTTCGGCCGCGAACTGCCCGGCTTCCTCGAGGATTACTCCCGGGCCGGCGGCACACATCATCTGGCGCTCGGCTACGGCGACCTCCTCGATGAGTTGCGTACATTCACCCGCTTCCTCAACATCTCGTGCCAGGTCGTTTAGGAGTCCGAAGGTTGGAGCAGTTGAACATCGGAGTGGTCGGAGCGTGCGGACGCGGGGCGAGCTTCAAGACCGCCTGCGACGCTCTGGACGTCGCCCGTGTCCGCGCGGTCTGCGACATCAACGCGGAAGACCTGGAGTCGGCGAAGGAGCGGCTGGGCGCGAGCGAAGCATATGCCGACTATGAGACGATGCTGGAGGAATCGGATCTCGACGCCGTCATCATCGGGACCCCGATGCACCTTCACGTCCCGCAGGCGATCGCGGCGCTTCAACGGGGCCTGCACGTCTTGAGCGAAGTGCCGGCGGGGGTCTCCATCGAAGAGTGCAAGGACCTGGTGTCGGCCTGCAACCGAAGCAGCGCCGTCTACATGATGGCGGAGAACTACACCTACACGCGCGCCAACGTGATGGTGCGCGAGATCGCGCGCCGCGGGCTCTTCGGCACGCCGTATTACGCGGTAGGCGAGTACCTGCACGAGCTGAAGGGCCTGAACGAGATTACGACCTGGCGGCGGAAGTGGCAGACGGGCATCGACGGCGTGACCTACGGCACCCACAGCCTCGGCCCCATCCTCCAGTGGATGCCGGGCGAGCGCGTTGTGTCGGTGTCCTGCGCCGGCACGGGCCACCACTACATCGATCCGCGCGGCGACGAATACGAGAACGAGGATTCGTGCACGATGCTGTGTCGGATGTCGGGCGGCGGGTTGGCGGTCATCCGGGTCGACATGCTGTCCAACCGCCCCCACGCCATGCACAACCACGAGCTTCAGGGCACGGACGGCTGCTACGAATCGCCCCGCACGCAGCGCGGCGGGACCCACCGCATCTGGCTGAAATCGCGCTGCGCCGACCCGAACGAATGGCTCGACCTCGCGGACCTCGAAGACGAGTTCCTGCCGGACTTCTGGAAAGAAGCCACGGACGCCGCCAGGGAGGCCGGCCACGGCGGCGGAGACTACTTCGAGATTCTCGACTTCGTGGACGCCGTGCGGCGCACGCGCCCGTGCCCCATCGGCATTCACGAAGCGATGGACATGACGCTGCCCGGGCTGGTGAGCCAGCAGTCGATCGCGCAGGACGGCGCCTGGCTGCCGGTGCCCGATTCGAGGGAATGGTGAATCATGAGTAGCCAGTGATCACTGGCGGGGGCCAGCATGGCCGACGAGCTGTACATCGGGATCGACCTCGGCACGACCGGCATCAAGGTCGGGCTGTTCGATGCCTCGGGCGGCACCATCGCGGCGGCCTCGCGCGAAATCCAGCTCGACACCCCGGCACCCGGCCTTGCCGAGTTCGACGGGGACGAGTACATCGATCTCGCGTTTGACGGCATCCGCGAAGCGCTGGCCGCGCCGGGGGTCGACGCGGGAATGGTCCGGGCGATCGGCCTCTCCAGCCAGGCGCAGACCTTTGTTCTCCTCGACGAGGACGGCCGGCTGGTGCGCCCGGCCGTGAGCTGGCTCGATGTCCGCGCCGGAGCCGAAGCGGAGGAGCTTTCCCAGTTGTCTGCGCGCGTCGGTGCCGAAGAGGTGAACGCCATCTCCAGCGCCCCGAAAATCCTCTGGCTCTGCCGGCACGAGCCGGAGGTAATGGCGCGCGTGCGGCAGGTTCACGTGATCCCCGATCACTTCATCTACCGCCTCACCGGCCGCGCCGCCACGGACCCCGTTACCGCCAGTTCCACGGGCGCCTACGAGAAGTGGGAGCGGCGGTGGCTGGAGGAACTCCTCGCGGCGTGCGGACTCGAGGTCGGGATGATGCCCGACGTACTCCTGCCCGGCCAGGCCGCGGGCGAGTTGACCGCCGGGGCCGCAGCCGCGCTGGGCCTGCCGCGGGCGGTGGTGGCCGTGGTGGGCACGAACGATCAGTATGCGGGCGCGCTTGGCGCGGGCAACGCCACGCCGGGCTGCGCGTCGCTGGCGCTCGGCACCGCGCTGGCCATCGTCGCCACGAGCGAGACCCGCGAGGACCTGCCGCCCGGCGAGGGCGTGGCCCCCCATCCCGCGGCAGGCAAGGACGGCGGTCTGTATGCGCTCCTCGCCTACGCCAAGACCTCGGGGGTCGTCGTGCGGTGGTTCCGCGACACCTTCGCCCCTTCGCTGTCGTACGACGAGCTGTTCGCGGAGGCGGATTCGGCACCTATCGGCGCGGACGGGGTCAATTGCCTCCCGCATTTCTCAGGCACGGCGACGCCCGACTTCAACCCCGCCGTGCGCGGGGCGTTTTCCGGGCTGAGCCTCTCGCACGGCCGCGCCCACCTGGCCCGGGCGCTGGCCGAGTCCCTCGCGTTTACGGTCCGCGAGAACCTCGACCTGCTCGGGCGGACCGTTCAGGTGACCAGTCTCCGCGCCATTGGCGGCGGCGCGAAGTCGGACATCTGGCTTCAGATGATCGCGGACGTGACGGGCGTCCCGGTGGCGCGCCCCGAGACCCGTGAGGCCGCATGCCTCGGCGCCGCCGCGCTCGGGATGGTGGGAGCGGGCCGCTACGACTCGGTGGCGGACGCGGTCCGCGAACTATACCGCCCGGGCCGCTACTTCGAACCGGACCCCGAGGTGCGGGGGGCGTATGACGAAGCCCACGCGCGGTACCGGAGGCTGTACGAGTCGCTGTACGGCAAGCAGCAGGAGGAGACCGGGAGTGGCTAGACGCGAGATCGGCGTGGGCATCATCGGCTGCGGCCTGATGGGCCGCGAGCTGGCCAGCGCTTCGGCGCGCTGGCTGCATCTGCTCGATCTGGATTTTGCGCCGCGGATCATCGCCGCATGTGACATCAACCCGGCGGCGACGGAATGGTTCGCAGCCAACGTCCCCAGCGTCCGGCTGGTGACAGACGACTATCAAGGGTTGCTCGCCGACGCCGACGTCGAGGCGATCTACTGCGCCGTGCCGCACAACCTGCACGAGCGGATCTACACCGACGTGATCCGCGCCGGTAAACACCTGCTCGCCGAGAAGCCGTTCGGGATCGACCTGGCTGCGTGTCAAGCCATCGTCGACGTGGCCAATCAGAACTCTGACGTGCTGGTCCGCTGCTCGTCGCAGTTCCCTTTCGGCCCGGGGCCGTACCTGATCAGCCGGTGGATGGCGGAGGGGCGCTTCGGCAGGGTCATCGAGTACGAGGCCGGTTTCTGGCACAGCAGCGACCTGGACCCGAACAAGGCGGTCAACTGGAAGCGGATGATCGCGATGAACGGCGAGTACGGCTGTATGGGCGACCTGGGCATGCACGTGTTTCACATCCCGGGGCGGCTGGGATGGAGGCCGAAGAACGTGCGGGCGCTCCTGTCGAACATCATGACCGAGCGCCCGGACAAGGAGGGCAGGATCGTCCCGTGCGAGACGTGGGACAACGCGATCCTGTGCTGCGAGGCGGCGACACCTGACGGCTCGGAGTTCCCCATGCTGCTCTCGATGAAGCGAATCGCCCCCGGCGAAGGGAATACCTGGTTCATGCGCGTGATGGGCACCGAGTTCTCGGCCGGGTTCAGCACGAAGAACCCGAAGGAGATCCGCACGCTCGAATACACGCCCGGCGGCGAGCAGGCGTGGCGGTCGCTCGACCTGCCGCACAAGCCGCCGTACGCGAGCATCACGGGCAGCATCTTCGAGTTTGGGTTCTCCGACGCCATCCTCCAGATGTTCGCCGCGTTCCTCGACGAGCTGGCGCACGGAGAAGACATGAAGCAACCCTTCGCGTGCGCGACACCCGAGGAAGCGCTGGCAAGTCACCGGCTATTCACGGCCGCGCTCGAGTCGCAGCGGGCGGCGCAGGTCGTCGCGGTGGAATGAGCCGCCGACACACCGATGCGGCGCCTGTAGCGGATCGCTCCGCTGGTGCCGGTCCCCGTTTTCCGCTTGGCTTGGCCGAAGTGTTACGACTACGATAGAAACGCCGCTACGCCAGAACCTCGAAGCTGTTCACTTCCATGTCGTCCGGGTTGTCGCCGCCATCCTCGAAGGTATCGGTGCCGAGCCCTCCGTCCAGTGCCACGTTGTTCGCAACGATGCCCTCCGCATAGAGGTCGTCGTTGTGCCACCCCAGATGGATGTTCACCTTCCAGATGGATTCCAGATCGGTGACCGATATTTCATCCTGCCCGGACCCGGTCTTCAGATTAAGGCTGGCGACATTCGAGCCCAACAAGCTCACAGTGTCTCCGCCTCCGCCGGTCCTCAAGGTGAGCCTGCCGGAGAAGCTGGATCCTTCGACGTCAACGTTCTCGCTGCCCCAGCCGGTCCATATCGAGGCGGCGGCGAACTCGGAACCGGAGATCGCAACGGCGTCCGCGCCATACCCGGTTCCCACCTCGAGCTTCTTGCCAAAGGCGGAGTTCTCGATGTTGACCGTATCGCTCCCCCAAATCGTCCCGATCTTCGTTCTGCCGCCGACCGTCACGCCCGAAAGGGTCACCGTGTCGTCACCGGCTCGGGTGTAGACCTTCAGGCGATCGGGAACCTCGGTGCCGCTAAGCGTCACCTGGTCGTCCCCGCGTCCCATGTAGATCCTCACGTCGTCAGTCACGCCCGTGAAAGTGGCCGCTTCCTCACCGTTCACTTTCGTGGTGTTGAAGCCCGTGACAATGAACTCATCCGGCGTGTCCCCTGGCGTGACCTCGATCGTACCGCCGAGGTAGTTGCCGTTGATGACCAGGTCGCCTTTGACCCGCTTGACGATGACTTCGGGCGTCTCGACGTGCACCGAGACCTGGACCGGCGTCTCGGAGCCGAACTCGCCGTCCCAGACCGTCATGGTGAAGGCGTCCAGTATCCCGTCCTCCCCGACAGGGTGTTGCCACACCAGGCTCTCGCCCGGCCCCAGCAGGGTCCCCGGCGTCACCTCCGCGCCATCCTTCTCCAGTATGCCGCTGGTCACGGATTCGATACGGAAGTTGAACGCGTCGCCGTCGATGTCCTCGGCGTCCGACGCGCGGGTCAGCATCCGGTAGGTGATCGTGAAGTCGTGTCCCGCGATGGCGCCTTTCAGTGTGTCGACTTCGGTCAAGGTGGGGGCGTCGTTCACGTTGGCGACGGTGATGACGAACTTGTCGCTCGCCGATGCGTCGTTGTCGTCCGTCGCCGTTACCTTGACTGTCAGGGAGCCGACGTTCGCGTTGGCCGGTGTGCCGGTGAAGGTGCGGGTGGCGGCGTTGAAGCTCAGCCAAGCGGGGAGTTTCGAGCCGTTGCCCCGGCGGGCGGTGTATGTCAGCGTGTCGTCCGGGTCCTTGTCACTGAACGTGTCCCACGCGAAGGTGAAGCTGAACGCGACGTCCTGCGTCGCGTCCTGGTTCGGGATGGGATTATCGACCGTCGGCGCGTTGTTCGAGTCCCAGCCCGTGATCACGACTGTCTTCGGGTCCGACCAGTCCGTTTCGAAGAAGCCCAGCGGGCATTTCTCCTTCGCCCTGATCTTGTACGTTCCCGGTTTCTTATATGCGTGAGACTGTTTCGTTTTGGAGGACCAGCCCGAGGTGGTGCCGTCGCCCCACTTGAACTTGTAGTCGTGAGCCCCCAAGGGATCGGTGCCTTCGGTCCGGTACGTGAGTTCCTGCCAGACCTTTCCTTTCGACGGCCCCTCCGGTTTGTCCGGGGGCGATACCTTGAGAGCGGAGCTTCCAGCGGCGGATTCCTGTTCCATAATCGAACTGAGGAGCGCCTCCAGCCCATAGCCGTCGAGGCCGGACGCGTCGAGGTAGATTGTCGAGAGCAGGAGCCGCGGCTCAAGGGCCTCGAACTCCGGCCGGGGCATATTGCCCGGAGAACCCGACGCTGGCCCCGGGTGCCTTCTGCCGAATAGCTTTGAGATGAGTCGCATGGTGCTACTCCGGTGCGCCGACCAAGGAAGCATGCCCTCGCTGCACGGAATCACAGCACCTGGTGTGCCGCGGAACGTATCGTTGTGATACATCACGCAGGCCATTGTTCCTCAAAGGGTTGCGTCGAATCAAGCTTGGGTTGGCGAGGCTGCGGACCGGTGCGCTCCAACAATTACTGAAGAGCCGCCCACGGAAGGTCGCGTAAGGCGCCCTTCCATAAGCTCTTACGCGAGATGCTACAAGAACGGTAGGGGCATCTTCGATGAGTCGCACGGTCATGCCCTCGGCAGCCGAATGCGTTCCCATAGGCCTATTTGGTCCGCTTGATGATGTGGAAGCCGAGCTTGGTTTCAACCACGTCCGAGATACCGTTCACCTTGAGCTTGAACGCGGCGGCGTCGAACTCGGCGGCCCTCTTGCCCTTCTTGAACGTGCCGAGGTCGCCGCCCTTGGTCTTGGTGGGGTCGTCGGAGTGCTTCTCAGCGAGCTTGGCGAAGTCGGCGTCCTTCTTCTTCGCCTCTTTCAGCACCTTTTCGGCGAGCGCCTTCGCCTCGTCCTTCGTACGGGTGATCTTCTCGTCGGCCTTCTCGGCGCCTTTGTACGAGATGAGGATGTGGCTGGCGGCGATCTCGTCGGGCAGGTCGTCCTCGATGAGGTCCTTGAACGGCTTGCGCAGCTTCTCTGCGTCGTAGCTGGAGAGTCCGTAGACCCATCCTGTGTGGCGGGCGTTGAACCGCACCGCGGTCTCCTTCGGGACGGCCGCGCCCGATTTCTTCTTTTTGTCCTTGTCCTTCTTCTTGTCGTCTTTCTTGCCCAGTTTCTTCTCCATGTACTCCACGGCGGCGCGGTGCTGCTCCTCCAGCGGCGCCATCTTCTTCTTGTATCCGTCCTCGAGCTGCGCCGCCTTCTGCTCGAACTCCGCCTTGAGCTTCTCCGCCTGCGCCGGATTGGTCGGGGCGATCTTCCTGATCTGTTCGGCGTAGCTCTGCTGCAAGGCCTGCGCCTTCCGGCGGAACTCCTTCTGCAAGTCCACGATGTCGTCGCTGATGTCCCGCGCGGCGACCTTGGCGTAGTGCTTCTCGCCCTTCTTGGCGAGCTGCACGGTGTAGCGGAAGCCCGACTTGAGGTGGCAGATGTAGGTCGCGTCCCAGTCGACCCCCGCCTGGTCCGCAGGCGTCACGTCGTCCATGTCGAGGCTGCTCAGCGCCTCGAAGGCGCTCTCGACGTCCCACGTCTTCGCCTTCTTGCCCTTCGGGATGTTCGCGAGGACGACCTTGTCGTTGTCCTTGTCGTCGCGGGCGATGGTGTAGCTGTCTTTTTCCGTCTTGACCTCGACCCGCATGACGTCTTCCTTGTCGAGCTTGACCAGGTTGCGGTCGATGTAGTCAATGGGCTTGTCGTTCAACCACACGTTCTCTTCGGTCCGGTAGACGGTGTCCTGGCCGAGCAGGCGGACATAGACGCCCATGCTGCCCTCAGCGCTCTTGCCCTTGACGAAGCCGACGAGGACGTGCTCGCCCTCTTTCCCGCTCATATCCTTGTCCTTGTCTCTGGCTGCGGCCTTCGGACTGTCCTGCCTTCCTGGGCCGATGAACGAGACGGTCGTGGCATCCTCGTCGCCCTCGGTGACGCCCAGCGCCTTGTGGTTCTCTTTCTTATCGGTAACTTTGGCGGCGAGGCGAATCTCCAGACACTTGATGACCAGGTCGTTGATCTCCTTGACTGAGGCGGGGTAGTTGTTCTTCTCCTTCACGACGAAGCCCTTGGAGGTGCCCGTCAGGGTGACGGTCTTCTTGGCGCTCTTGACCACCACCTTGTGGATCTGGCCGGTGTCGAGCCCCTGGATGAGGGGGGTGCCGCTGACGAAGCCGCTCCGGGACGCGCCGGATCCGCTGTAGAGCACAATGGTGATGACAAGCATCACCAGTGCCACGGCGCCGACGATGCCCAGTTGCCTGTTCGTCATACTCAACTCCTCCGTGAGGCGTAGTAACGGGCGCGGGCGGCGCGAACGACGAGCAGGGCGATGCCGATGAGCAGCACGGCCGCGGGCGTCCAGACCATGTTGTGGAACTGGAGCCAGAACTTGAGGCCCTCGATGCGCTTCCGCCCGCCGCGCTTGAGATCCCGCTTCTCCTTCTCGTGCCGCTGGACCTGGAGTTCGGCCGCGCGGCGCTCTTCCGCCCATTTCCGGCCCACCAAGCCCTTGTTCTCCTTTGTCGCCTTGGAGCGTATTTCCTCCAGCCGCTTCTTCGCCTGGCTGATGCGCTCGTCGATCTCCCGCTCTTTCTCGGCCGTCGCCTTTCGGACCTCCATCTCGATCTCGTCGACGACCTTGAAGGGGCGATGGAACCGGCCGCGCGAGCGGATAGCGATGAGCTCTTCCGCGCCGCCCAGGAACTCCATCGCGTTCATCACGAGCGCCGAGTTGTCGCCATACGGCTGCATCCCGAACAGGCCCTCGCGGTAGGCGAGATCGTCCGAAAGCATGTCCACGTCGGCGACCACGATGATCATCGCGCCGGCCGCCGCCTCCTTCACCGGCTTCAGCGTCCGCTCCTTCTTCTTGGGCTCCTTCTCCTTCTCGTCTTTCGCGTCCTCTTTCTTGTCGCCTTTCTTGTCACCTTTCTTGTCGCCCGCGCCCTCCGCCTTGTCCTTGTCCTCGTCCTTGTCCTTGTCGTCGTCGCCTTCGGCCTCGATGACGATGCCGTCTGGGAAGTTGGTCTTCAGCTTCCCGGAGATGCGGCAGGCGAGCATCAGCGGCTCGGCGGCGGTCACCATGTTGCGCCGGACCGTGTCGGGGCCGGCCATGTGCAGTTCATAGGGCGCGGAAGGCTTCCACGTGCCGCCCTCGCCGGTCGTCGTAAGCAGCGGCACCACGGTGGCCTCCGTGCCGGGGACCTTCTTGAGCACACCGGGGAACCGCAGCAACATCCAGGTGAGCTTGGCCGTGACCACCTCGTCCTTGTTGACGCAGTCCTCGTTCAGGCCGATGAACGTCGGCAGCGAGTCAACGCGGCCGTCGCCGCCCCGGACTTTGAGGCCCAGACGGCGGTCGGCTGCGATCACCGTGGGGTCCATCTCGACGCCCCACCCCT
Source organism: uncultured Planctomycetota bacterium (assembly GCA_964505325.1). Lineage (GTDB taxonomy): Bacteria > Planctomycetota > PUPC01 > PUPC01 > PUPC01 > CAZDHT01. The sequence goes on from CAZDHT010000016.1 coordinate 36,948, forward strand.
CCAGCAGCATATTCAGCTCAGAAGAAGCGTTGTGTTGCATGCCCGCATAGGGGTTGCTCGGATTCGGCGGGGGCCGGTCGTTTAGGCAGTGCGGATCAACAAACACCAGCAGCTTGCCGCCCTTCATCACGAACTGGTCGATGGCGAACAACGTCCGCTCAGAAAGATTCTTGGGATGGACGACCATCAGGAAATCAATATCGCTGGGCAACTCTCGCACATCGGCGGCCACATTCTCGACCTCGTAGCTGCCGCGCAGGTGCTGGACAATTGTCCACGGGGGCGGCGGCATGCGCCCCTGCATCCGCATCATCTGCATCATGTAGGGCGACATGTTCGCCGCGCCCATCACCGGCAGCGACGAGAGCACCCCGACCTTCTTCTTCTTCCGGCGCATCGTGTCGGCCAGCATCTTCGAGATGTCGTACTCGACGAACTCCTGCCGCCCCGGCTCGAAGAACTCGATGGTGTCGGTCTTGCCCAGCTCCGTCTCGGCCACCAGGCCGAAGATGAAGAACTCGTCCGCCGACACGAGCGTGCGCTTGAGGCCGTGGACGAACGCCTCCTCTTCTTCATCCGTATACCGCTCCGGATCGATGACCGTGAGCGACAGCTTGCCGTTCGACAGGCCGACGTACTCCTCCAGCAGGTCCCGGACGTACAGGAAATACTGGTTCCAGTAGCGGATGCCTTCCGGGCCCTTGCGGGCGGCGGCACGCGTGTAGAACAGTTTCAGCGTGATGGGCTGGGTCATCTTGGCCAACAGGCTCCGCGTCCCGTCCGAGATGCTGTAGACGCGGTCCTTGGTCAGGTCGACACGGGTGGCGCCGACGATCTTGCGCGCGATCATCGTCCCGCAGACCGCGATCACCACGATGCAGACCACTGCCAGAATCGTACGCACGGTCCGGTTCATCCGGCGGCCGTCCTTTCTTTCAGTACAACCACATTCGCCCACAGCGAGCCTGCTGCGAGCAGGAGGAAGAACAGCACGTCGCGGGCCTCGATCACGCCCCGCTGGAACGACTCGAACCGCGACTGGAGGCTGAGGGTCTCGAGCGCTTCGACCAGCCGGGCCGAGTGCAGCGCCTGCGCCACGAAGTTCAGCGCACTCGGGCTGCCCGCGTAGAGGAACAGCGCACACGCCACCACCCCCAGCACGAACGCGATCACCTGGTTGCGGGTGAGGCAGGAGAAGAAACTGCCAATCGCCAAGTATGCCCCCGCCAGCAACAGCGAGCCGATGTAGCCCGTGATCATCGGCCCCGGGTCGGGATCACCCAGGTAGCACACGGTAATAACCATCGGGCAGGTGAGAGCGAGGGCCAGCGCCAGGACCGTCCAACACGCGAAAAACTTCGCCAGCACCGCCTGCACGGGCGTTACCGGCAGCGTAAACAGGAGTTCAATGGAATTGGTCCGGCGCTCCTCCGCCCACAACCGCATCGCCAGCGCCGGCACCAGGAAGATGAAGAGCATCGGCATGCCGTCGAAGAATATCCGCATCGACGCCTGCCGCACCTCGAAGAAGTTCTGCATGAACGTGTTGATGCTCGCGGCCACCAGGAAGATCACCAGGAAGACATACGCCAGCGGGGTCGAGAAGTAGCTCTTCAGTTCGCGCTTGAACACACTGAGGAAGCCGGTCATTCGCCACCTCCCGCCGCGGCGGTCGCTTCGCGCCCCACGGTCAGCTTGCGGAAGATCGCATCCAGGCTCCCGCCGATCTCCTCACGGAGCTTGTCGGGGGTGGAGTCGACGCGAATCCGGCCCCGATCAATGATGATCATTCGGTTGCAGATGGCATCCACCTCCTCGAGAATGTGCGTCGAGACAACGATGCACTTGTCCTTGGCCAGTTTCTTGATCAACTGTCGCACATCGTGCTTCTGGTTGGGGTCGAGGCCGTCCGTCGGCTCGTCCAGAATGAGGACCGGCGGATCGTGGATGAGCGCCTGCGCCAGCCCCACGCGGCGACGATAACCCTTCGATAGCGTGCCGATGGGCTGGTGCATCACCCCCGCCAGCGCGCAGGACGCGGCCACCCTGTCAATTGCATCCCGCCGGTCGGCTGCGCGGATGCCGCGCGCCTGGCACACGAACTTCAGGAACGCCCCGGACGTCATCTCGTCGTAGGCGGGAACGTTCTCCGCCAGGTAGCCGATGCGCCGCCGCACCTCGACCGGCTGCTGGACGACGTCATACCCGGCCACGGTGGCGGTACCGCCGTCCGGCGCCAGAAAGCAGCTCAACATCCGCATCGTCGTGGTCTTCCCCGCGCCGTTCGGCCCCAGGAAGCCCAGCACATCGCCGTTGTCCGCCTCGAAGGAGACCCCGTCGACCGCGACGATCGGTCCGAACGTCTTCCGCAGCTCCTTCACCTGAATTATCAACCTGCTTAGCCCTCCTTAACACCGGAGCCGAGCATGCCTATACATGATTCCAGCCCGGTTCGAGCCCCATTCGAACTTTGTATTCTACCATCGTCCGGGACACAGTCAAGCTTTGGCGCCGCTGAGGTTCGGGGTCAAAGAGGCATTTGCTTTGCTCCGAAGGTGTTGAGTGTGAGAGGGATACGCGGGGGCGA
>CAZDHT010000017.1:0-7094 GCA_964505325.1 uncultured Planctomycetota bacterium
CGGCGGGAATGCACGGGGGCCGGCCGGTGGTCATCGGCGAGACGAACGTGCATTACGACCGCCGCGCCGAGATGCGGGCGACGCGGCTGGGGAACCTTCGCAACCTTTTCATGGCGGCCGCGAACGTGTCCGTCGCCGGGGAGAGCGTCAAGTCTGCCGGCCCGGCGCGCATCTCGATGGTCCTGGGCTGGAAGTGGGTTCCTCGCCCGGACCTGGTGGACGGCTACTCGTTGTACCCGAAATCGTGCCGCGGTCTCTACGGGCGGCCCGACCTCGACTCGTTCGTTGAGAAACGGCTCGACGTGTTCCGCCAACTCCTCCGCTGGTACGGCCGCCGGTGACCCGGTACGACCGGCTATCCGTTCTTGCGCACTTCCGGCAGATTGTGATAATGGCGCCTCATTTCGCCAGTCGTTGTCCGGCGCCGGCACCGGATGGAGGAGAGACCGAGTGAACGCACCGCGTCCCGAGTATCCGCGTCCGCAGTTCGTGCGCGATGATTGGCTGTGCCTGAACGGCGAGTGGCAGTTCGAGATCGACCACGGCGACAGCGGCCTGGAGCGCGGGCTGCTGAAGCGCCCGCTGAAGGACCGCATCGTGGTGCCGTTCTGTCCGGAGTCGGAGCTTTCGGGCATCGGCCACACGGACTTCATGAACGCCGTGTGGTACCGTCGCGAGGTGACCGTGCCCGAGGGGTGGGCGGGCCGGCGCGTGCTGCTGCATTTCCAGGCGGTGGACTACGACGCGATGGTGTGGGCGAACGGCGCCGAGGTCGGGCGACATCGCGGCGGGTTCACACCCTTCACGTGCGACGTGAGCGGCGTCGCCGTGCCCGGGCAGACCGTGACCCTGGTTGTGCGGGCCCGCGATGACCACCGGCTGCACAAGCCGCTGGGCAAGCAGAGCCAGAGGTACCGCAACTACGGGTGCCACTACACCCGCACGACGGGCATCTGGCAGACGGTGTGGATGGAGCCGGTGCCGGAGCGGGCGCATCTCCTCCGCCCGCGCATTGTGCCCGACGTGACGCACGGGCGCTTCATCCTGACGCAGCGCATCCGCGGTGACCGCGCGGGGCTGCTTCTCCGAGTCACGCTCCGCAACGAGAACGGCCCGGTCTGCTCGGCGCAGATGCCCGCTGACGGCGACCTCAGCCCGGTGGCCGACCTGTCCATCCCGGAGGAAAAGGTGCGGCCGTGGTCCCCGGAAAGCCCGTTCCTCTACGGCCTTGACATCGAATTGGTGGACGAACACGGGCAGGTCATCGACCGTGCCGAGAGCTACGCCGGGCTGCGCGGCATCACCCTCGACGGGATGGCGGTCAAGATCAACGGGCGGGCCGTCTTTCAGCGGCTCGTGCTCGACCAGGGCTATTATCCGGATGGCATTATGACCGCGCCGACCGACGCCGCGCTGCGGAAGGACATCGAGCTTTCGACGGCGGCCGGATTCAACGGCGCCCGCCTGCACCAGAAGGTGTTCGAGGAGCGGTTCCTGTATCACGCCGACCGGGCGGGCTACCTGGTGTGGGGCGAGTTCGGCGACTGGGGCATCGACCGCAACGGTCCGAAGGCATCAACCATCACCCAGTGGCTGGAAGTGCTGGAGCGCGACTTCTCGCATCCCTGCATCATCGGGTGGTGTCCGCTGAACGAAACCGCGCGGCCCATTCAGGACCGCATCACCGGGCTGGACGACCTGACGCGCGGCCTGTTCTTGGCGGCCAGGGCGATGGACCCGACGCGGCCCGTGCTGGATGCCTCGGGGTATTCGCACCGCGTCGCGGAGATGGATGTGTGGGACTGCCACGACTACACTCAGGACGCCGACGAGTTCGCCCGGCATCACGCGGGCGTCGGCGAGGGGGAGCCGTTCGTCAACGGCACGTCGGACGCGCCGTGGAACATCGCGTACCGCGGGCAGCCGTTCTTCGTCAGTGAGTTCGGCGGAATCTGGTGGAACCCGGCGGCGAACACTGGGGAGGATTCGTGGGGGTACGGCGACCGGCCCAAAACCATCGACGAGTTCTACGCGCGGTTCGCGGCGCTGTGCGATGTCCTGCTCGACAATCCGCATATGTTCGGCTACTGCTACACCCAGCTCACCGACGTCTTCCAGGAGCAGAACGGTATCTATCATTTTGATCGCCGCGCCAAGTTCGACCTGGAACGTCTGCACCGAATTCAGACCCGCCCGGCGGCAATCGAGCAAGCTCATCCGGAACCTTGAAGCCCTGCTCCTGAAGCTCCCGAGTTGATATTCTGAAGTCGGGCAACCACCGCGTTCGTTGACCGTAAGGTGGTACTTTTGAGCGACACCTGTCCCTGAAAAGTACCACTTGCGAGCGTCCGGGCCGCCCGCTACGTCTTGAGCAACCGGGCGATGGAGTTTCCCAGGACGTCGGCCTTCTCTTCTTCGCTCAGGTTCAGAGCGAGAATCTTGTCCAGCTCGTTCCGGGCGAACGCCACGGTGTCCGGCTCCTCGTGCGGACCGTCCGTGCCGAAGACCACCCGGGCCGACCCGACCCGCTGCACCGCCTGCTCGATCTTCTGAGGGAGGACCACGCCGCTCGCGTCGAGGATCACGTTGTCGTGCGCCTCTGCGATGCGGATGAACCGGTCGATCAGAGCGCCGTCCTCGCAAAGGTACTTGCCCAGGTGCGCGATGATGATCGTGGTTTTCGGGAAGGCGGCGGCCATTCGCTTCGGAGCGGCGCAATCCCCGCGGAAATCGACCAGGCACGGCACGTCGTGCTTCGCGGCCAGGTCGAGCACCGGGTCGATGATGTACGGGGCGAGCTTACACTCCCCCGAGTGGATCTTGATGCCGCGGAATCCGCGCTCCGAGATCGCCGCATCGATCTCGCCCAGCACTTGCCGCTCGAAGCTGGGAAGCGCGTAGACGTAGGGAATGAGCCGGCCGGGGAAGGCGTGCGCGGCGGCATCCGCCATTTCCACGGAGCGCCGGGTGGTGGTCGACATCGCGAAGACGACGGACTGGTCGATCCCGGCCTCGTCCATGGTGGCGGCGATGGTTTCCGGGGCGTACTCCGTGCCGGCGGCATCGCCGTGCTTCAGGTGCACGTGTGAATCGAGGACAAACATCCTCCGGCTCCGTGTCAAGCGGACCGCACGATCCGTGCGACACAAGGTTAGCGTTCCTCCCCGGTCAATTCAAACTCAAATCACCGGGCGGGCGCCTTGCGTCGCGGGCCCCGGACATTATAATCGGCATGCGGACCACGAAGGGATGAGCGATGGGCGGCGTTGAGGCGAAGCTGGCAGAACTCTCCGGGAAGAAGTTGGCGATCATCTGCGTAGGCAACCCGATGCGGGGCGACGATGGGTTCGGGCCGGCGGTGGCAGCTCGACTCGAGGGGGGCCGGGTCTTCGACGCGGGGGCTGTCCCGGAGAACGTGCTGCCCAAGGTGGCGGCGCTCGAGCCGGAGGTGGTGTTGTTCGTGGACGCCGCGGATTTCGGTGCAGCGCCGGGCACGCTGCGGCTCGTGTCGGCGGAGGAACTTGCTCAGGGGGACTTCAGCACGCACTCGGCGCCGCTGAGCGTCGCGGCGGAGTATTTGCGCCAGGCGTGCGGGGCGAAGTCGCTGCTGCTTGCCGCCCAGGCGAAGCGCACGGAGCTGGGGAGCGTGATGTCCATCGAGATGGTGAAAGCTCTGCAGGAAGCGGCGCAGCTTCTCGCCGGAATCGTTTGAAGGCGAGAGCGCGGAAAGACCGTGCTCAGTTTGCGCGCGGCTGGCCGCCGTGGCTAGGCGAGGAAGGAGACTTCCTGGCGGCAGCGCGGGCAGAGGATGCGGATCTTGTCGCCGCGCCGGAGCCCTTCCTTGATGTCCGCCCCGGTCTCTCGGGGCGGCGCGGCCCCCGCGCCCTGAAGGCTGACCAGCATCAGCGTGGGGTTGGCGAAGGCGAGCGGGCCGAGGCGGCGGGCCACCCACAGGATGTGGTCCTTGGTCCCCACGATCTGGTCGCAGGCTTCACAGATGATGAGCTCTTTCTCCACGGTGCGCTCGCGCAGCTCCATCCGGTTGACCGTGGTGAGGTCGTACTCCTGGCCGAGCTTGATGCCTTCGTTCGTGATGCAGTTGGCCTGGCACTGGCCGCAGGTGATGCAGCGGTCGATACACAGGGTGAGCTTGCGGACGCGGGCCTCGAGGTCGTCTTCCATTTCGATGGCCCGGGCCGGGCAGACGTTGAAGCAGGTCCCGCAGCCGACGCATTCGTCCTCATCATATTGGGGGAACCCGCGGAAGGCCGGCGGAAACGTGGGCTCTTCGGCGGGGAACTTGGTGGTGTACGGGCCGTGGATGAGGGCCAGGATGGCCTCCTTCAGCTCGCGCAGTTTGGGCAGCGGTATAGGCATTAGAGCGTCTCACCTTCTTCGTGGTGGTCGACTTCTTCGTCGTATCTATCGACGACAGCGTCCTTGTGGACGCTGACGCCGAACTTGTGCGAGGCCCTAGCGATGGCGTGAGCGGCGGTGGGCGACGTCACCGCGACAAAGGCGATGCAGATGAGGGCCTTCAGGCCGGTGGAATCGAAGCCGGACAGGCAGAGCACGCCGAACAGGATGGAGCAGGTGCCGAGGGTGACGCACTTGGTGGCCGCCTGGAGGCGGGTGTAGACGTTCGGCATTCGGACCAGCCCGATGCAGCCGAACAGGTCGAACACCAGGCCGATGCCAATTATGATGAATCCGATGATTTCATTCATCGAAGCCCTTCCCTTCCAGGAACTTGGCCAGTGCGATGGAGCCGATGAAGCTGAGCAGCGCCCAGGCGATGGCGACGTTGAGATAGAAATCGCGCATTCGCGCGGCGACGAACTTGGATCCGCCGGCGACCTCGACGATACCGGTCACGATGGCAAGGACGGCGCAGAACCCGATGAGAAGCGTGCCGAGGATGTCGATGGCAACCGCCCGGTCCGGCGCCGTCGGCCCCATGCCGATCCGATACAGGCACAGGACCGCGCTGAAGGTCAGGAGACCGAAGGCGATGCACGCAAATACGTAGGCAAACGTGTCCATCTTAGCCTCTACTCAATTATCTTTTCGAGCCAGCCCTCGAAGCGCTCGACGATCTCGCGGGTGGCGGCTTTCATCTCTGTGCTTTCCACGACCAGCCAATGGACGTAGAGGTATCCGTCGTCGGTCACGTCGACGGTCAGCGTGCCGGGGGTCAGCGTAATGGAGTTGGCCAGCGCCGTCCGTGCCGCGTTGCTCTTGAGCCGGGTCTTCACCTTGACCACGCCCGGCGCGATCGGCAGGGCGGGGTGAAGGACCAGGTACATCACGTGCAGGTTGGCGACGATGCAGTAGTAGATAAACACGGGCAGATAGATCACGAACCAGAACCACCGCACGGGGCTGAGGAACTTGACGGGGTGGATCGCCAGTGCGTCGCTGCAAATGCCCGCGACCAGGGCGGAGACGACCAGCCCGATCAGCATGCTCTGACCGTCCCAGCCGATCTCCGGGCTCCACGGATACACCAGCAGGCACCACACGATAAACGAGGCGACGAACGTCGCGATTCGACGAGCCATGGTTCAGTCCATCCGTTCAGTGCTTTCGCGTGCGTCAGCCGTTGTCGGGCGCATAACCCGATCCACGTATCGCTGTCGCTGGGTCAGGCTTCGCTGAGCGTGGCCCAGGAAGAAGTCTCTCGGTCCCTTGAACATCAAGGCGCTGGTCGCGAGGCACAGCAGGGCCAGTAGGATCATGGACGCCGCCATCATCGTGGGCACCTCGCGGACGTGCTGCCATTTCTCTTTGAGCTTGCCGAAGAACCCGTACTTCTGCGCCTTCATGAACGAGGCGAGGGTCAGGACGCTCACCACCACGGCGGCGAGGGCAAAGCCCCAGCGGCCCGCCTGGACGCAGGCGAGAATGATCAGCAGCTTGCTGAAGAAGCCGTTGAACGGCGGCACGCCAGCGATGGACATCGAGGCGACGAACGAGGTCGAGCCGGTCACCGGCATCCGCTTGTTCAGGCCGCCCATCTCGTCGAGCTGCCGCGTGCCGGTGCGGTACTCGACGGCGCCGGCGTTGAGGAAGAGCAACGACTTGAAGATGGCGTGGTTGACCAGGTGGTACAGGCCGGCGGCGATGCCCAGCGGCGTCGCCAGACCGATGCCGATCATCACGTAGCCGATCTGCGAGATGCTGTGATAGGCGAGCAGCCGCTTGAAGTCCCACTGTCCCACGGCGAGGAACACGCCGACGATCATCGAAAGCGCACCGAGCGTCATGATGACGCTGGACACCACCGACTCCGGCGCCATGCCGATGACGCTGAACAGGACGCGGGTGAGGGCGTAGACGCCGATCGCCTTGATGAGCAGGCCGGACAGCATCGCCGAGATGGGCGTGGGCGCGGAGGGGTGTGCGTCGGGCAGCCACGCATGAAACGGCACGAGCGCCGCCTTGAGCCCCAGCCCGCAGATGAAGAGCGTGGTGGCGAAGATCAGCAGGGCGGACGCCTTGCCCGCCTCGGTCACCGGGCCCGCCCCGGCCAGGCCGCCTGCCGCGTCGATCTTGCTGCTCAGGTGGGCCATGTTGACGGTGCCCATTTTCGCGTACAGGAGCCCCACGCCGAGCAGGATCATGTAGGAAGCGATCGATCCGAGCACGAGATACCGGAACGACGCCTCGAGTTCCTGCTTCTGGCAGCCGAACGCCACCAGGGCATAGGAGGCGATGGAGGCGATCTCGAGGAAGACGAACAGGTTGAACATGTCGCCGGTCAATACCACCCCGTTCATTCCGGCGACCATCATGAAGAACAGCGAGTAGAATTTCCTCTTCCCGGTGAAGCGTGCCATGTACGAGGGCGAGTAGAGGATGACGGCGAAGGTCACCACGGCGATGACCAGGACCATCAGCTTGCTGGCGCCGTCGAGCACGAGGGTGATTCCGAGGGGCGGGCCTCCGGCCCGGGGGCCCCACCCGCCGACGTGATAGGCGCAATCCGGCTGGCGGAGCGCGGCGATCGCCAAGACGACCAGCGCCGCCGCCGTCACCAGCGCGAAGAAGTCCGTCAGACGAATGCGGTGTTTGGGCGCCAACGGCAGAACGAA
>CAZDHT010000017.1:7104-37329 GCA_964505325.1 uncultured Planctomycetota bacterium
TTTTCACGCACACCGTACGGTACGTGATGGGCGAGAACGAATCCCGCCAGGAGCGGCACCGCAACGAGTAAAGGAAGAGGGTCCATCTGCTATCCTCGCAGCTTCCTTATCTTCGTGATGTCGTAGGTCCCGTACCGGTGGTACAGTCGTATCGCGATGACCATCGACAGTGCGAGCACGCCCAGGCCGATCACGATCGCCGTCAGCACCATCGCCTGCGGCAGGGGGTCTACCGCGGCGCCGGCGAAGTTGGCGGCCGTCCCGTCATCGATCGGAGCGATGCCCTTGATGCGGTACCCCAGCAGCACGAGGAAGATATTGATCGCTGATTCGGCCACGGCCAGGCTGAGGATGATCTTGATCAGGTTGCGCTGGGTCAGCACGCCGTATATGCCGATGGAGAACACGATCAGACAGAGCAGATAAACCACTTTTCTATCCTCCGCCGCTTCGGGACCGCTTATTCTTCTTCAATGTCGGTGATGAAATCTTCATCCGTTCCGCCGGCCTTCACCCGCAGGACCGACAGGGCCACCAGCACCAGGACCAGCGACGCGCAGACCTTCAAAGCGATGGCGATGTTGCACAGCGGGATGATCCCGGCGCTCCACAGGCGAAGCCGCTTTCCGAGCGGGAGGAAGTTCTTGAAGAACACTCCTCCGCCGAACAGGATCCCCGCGGTGGCGAGCACCCAGAAAGCCAGCGCGCCGATGCAGTCCAGCGCCGACGCCCTCGACAGCGGCAGGATGGCCGCCAGGCGCTTCCTGCCGAAGGCAAGCATCAGGAGGATGAAGCCGCACGCCAGAATGACGCCGCCGGCGAAGCCGCCGCCGGGCGTCAGATGGCCGTAGGCGACGATGTAGAGCCCGAAAAGAACGATGAACGCGCACACCCAGTGGGTCACGGTGCCCACGATGAGGCTCATGCCCTCGCGTTCCTCGGTCGCCAGTTTCTTCATTCCGTTTCCTCCTGCCCGATGCGGAGGTCCTGGTTTCCGTCCGGGTCAATTGCCGGGCCGGCCTCGCCGGCAGGCTCGGGCGCGGCGGCTTCGTCCGCCCTTTTCCTGCTCTTGCGCCGCAGCAGCGCCACGGCGCCGACCACGGCGGTAAACAGGACGGTAGCTTCGCCGAGGGTGTCGTAGCCGCGGTAGTCGAGCAGCACGGCGGTCACAATGTTGCCGCTGCCCGTCTGGTTCTTGCCCTCTTTGATGTATGTCATCGACGGAGCGTCGCCGGCGCGCACCTCGAGCGGCTGGCCGAACGGGGCGAGCTCGCGAATGGCGATGACGCCCAACACGAGCATCACGACCACGAACGCGGCGGCCACCGCCATGCCGGGGGCGTTTCGGCCCGCTTCGACGGTATGGACCTCGCGGCGGACCGCGCTGCGGATCAATATGATCAGCAACAGCACCTCGACCACGACTTGGGTGATGGCGACGTCGGGAGCGCGGAGCAGGACGAAGACGACCGTGCGGGTGAACCCTACCACGCCCATGGCAATGACGGCGGAAAGGAGGTCCCTCGTCCAGATGGCGATCACCGCGCCGATCGCCACGAACATCAGGAGCACAACGATCAGATTCATCAACATTGGCGCAGGTCCTCTTCCCGCCTAGAACGCGCGGCCGACTATCTTATACGAATACAGCAGCCACCAGAGAATCACTACCAGCCCCAACACACACCACGTGACGTACGAGTGGAGCACACCGTTGTGCAGCTTGCGGAGCCATCCGGTCACGTATAACGTCGCTCGCCGGAGCTGTTCGTACGCGTCGTACCACCGGGCCTCGGCCTGCTTGTACAGGCGCCTCAGCCCGGACATCTGGCGGATGGTTTCGTAGAACTCGACCCCTTCGAAGTTGTACATCTTCGCCCGTTCGCCCACTTCGCCGCCGACGTAGGGCTCGTCCTCGCGGACCTTGGCAAAGGTGCCGAATAGATAAATGAGCAGCCCGATGATGAGGGCGGCGATGATCGTCACCGTGGCGAGGCCCGGTTCCCAGACCGTGGGGCCGGACTCGGCGAATTCTGCGTTCAACTCGGGCGACAGTCCGGGCAGGATCAGCACGTTCGCGCCCAGTTGAACCGCCCAGATGCCGAGCACGACGCACAGCAGCGCCAGCACGAGCATCGGGACCTTCATCAGGATGCCGGGCTTCGGGCCCTCCTTCGCCGGTCGCTTCGGCTGGCCGAGGAAGACCGAATGCAGCACCTTGACGAAGCTCGCCAGGGTGAGCGCACTGCCAAACATCGCTGCCACCAGCACGATGACCCACAGGAACCCGAAGTGCTCCGCCGAGCCGATGATGCCCTTGTACACCATCCACTTGGACGCGAAGCCGTTCAACGGCGGCACACCGGAGATCGCAAACGCCGAGATCAGGGCGGCGACAAACGTCAACGGCATGACCTTGGCCAGACCGCCCATCTTGTCGAGCTCCGTCTCGCCGGTCTTCTTCTCCGCCGCGCCGGCGGAGAGGAACAGGCAGCTCTTATAAATGGCGTGGTTCACCATGTGGAAGAGGCCGCCGGCGACGCCGATAGCCGTCCCGGACGCGACACCGATGACCATATATCCGACCTGGCTGACGGCATGAAAGCCGAGCAGCCGGCGCAGATTGTGTTGTACCATGGCGTTCATCACGGCGAAGACGATCGTCGCGGCGCCGATCAGCAGACACACCACCCGCAGCCCGTGGCCGGGCGGCACTTCGTAGAGGGTCAGGAAGACCCGGGCCAGCAGATAGATGCCGAGCAACTTGTCGAGCGACGCGGGCAGCAGTGCGACCGCCGGCACCGGGGCGGCCTGGCTGGCGTCGGGCACCCAGGTGTGGAACGGCATGGCGCCGGCTTTGGCCAGCGCGGCGACGATGATACAGATGGCGCCGAACCACGCGGCAACGGTGTTCATGGCGACGGGTACGGCCGGGTGAGACATGCTGAAGTAGGCAAGGTCGAACTTCCCGGGGTTCACGGCGCCGCCCGTCGACACGAAGAACGCCGCAATGCCCAGCAGGAGCAGGGAATCCGTCCCGCCCAGGATGAGCATGGTCTTCTTGGCGGCGGCGTTGGCATCTTCCGACCGGTTGGCGTTGATGAGCAGGTACAGCGGGATGCCCAGCAGCCCCCAGAACACGGCCAGCACGAACAGGTTGACGGAGAGAGCGATGCCGCACGCGGCGCCGAGCGAGAGGAGCATGTTGCCGTAGAAGGAACTCTCCGAGACGGCGCCGGGCTTGAAGAATCCGGCGGAGTAGAGGATCATCAGCAGCGAGAAGAACCCGACGCCGAGCAGGATGAGCGAGCTCAAGTTGCTCAGCCCGAGCAGGGCAGCCCCGTCGATCTCGGTCGCGGGCGGCCGGTTGGCGCAGGCCGTGATACACAGCGCGAACGTAGCAGCGGCCACCAGCACGGCAAACCACTTCACGCCACGCGCCAGGCCGCGCGGGACGCAAAAGGCCACCAGGGCAGCAACGATCGGGACGACCACCGGCCAGATTAACCAGCTCATTTTATTGACCCAGTTCCTTTCGAATGCGTCTCGTCTTTTCCTGTGAGAGCCGTACCAGGTCTTTCCCGGTCATGAGGGTCTTCTCGGTGTCCGCGTCGATGACCGCCACCCGCTCGGTGCAGCAGTAGCACGGGTCGATCGACGCGAGGATAATGGTGGCGTCGGTGATGGACTCGCCGACCACGGTCGCCTTGCAGGTCGGCAGGTTCATGAACGTGGGCGCGCGGACCTTGTGGCGGATCGGGCTGTTGGTGCCGTCGGACCGGACATAGTGGAACGTCTCGCCGCGCGGGGCCTCGGCGTGGCCGATCCCCTCGCCCGGCGGCACCTCCTTGATCTTCGCGTCGATCTCGCCCTTCGGCATGTTGTCGAGACACTGCTTGCAGATCTTGATGGACTCGAAGCATTCCAGCACGCGGACGATGGCCTTGTCGTATACGTCGCCCGTTTTGGCTGTGATGACCTCCCAGTCGAGCCGGTCATAGGCGGCGTAGGGATGGTTCCGCCGGATGTCGGACGGCACGCCGGAGGCCCTCGAGGTCGGGCCCAGGGCGCAGTAGTCGATGGCGTCCTGTTTCGTCAGGATGCCGATGCCCTTGAGCCGCGCGTGGAGCACGGGGTCGTCTATGACGGCGCCGGCGAGCAGTTCGAGCTTCTTCCACAACTCGTCCAGGCGCTGGTGAATGCTCGGGAACATCGCCTCGTCCATGTCGCGTCGTACACCGCCCGGCTTCATCATCGCGTAGTGGTTGCGGTTGCCGGTGACCTCCTCGAAGATGTCAAGGACCGGCTCGCGGTATTTCCAGCCCCACATAAAGACGGTGTTGTATCCGAGGAAGTGGCCGGCCAGGCCGACCCAGAGCAGGTGGCTGTGGAGGCGCTCCATCTCGGCGATGAAGGTGCGGATGTACAGCGCCCGCTCGGGCACCTCGACACCGCCGACGCAGTCCTCCACCGCCTGCACGTAGGCGATGGGGTGCGAGGTGGAGCAGATGCCGCAGATCCGCTCGATCAGGAAGGTGACCTGGTCCCACGTGCGGTCTTCGGCCAGCTTCTCGATGCCGCGGTGGTTCCAGCCGATGTCCACGTCGACGTCGACCACCGTCTCGCCCTCGACGTGGAGGCGGAACAGCTCGGGCTCTTCCTGCAGCGGATGAAACGGGCCAATGGGGACGATGCTTTCCGTCTTCTTTGGCTTGGTCGTGCTCATATTCTTCTGTCTACTTTCCCTTCCCACGGTTTGCCGCGGCGAAGCGGACACACGTCTGCCGGCCAATCTTCCGCCAGCAGCAAGGGCCTCATGTCGGGGTGATTCCTGAACTCGATGCCCAGCAGCTCGTGCATCTCGCGCTCGATCCACGCGGCCGCGGGAACTCCGGGCGTGATCGAGTCGACCGCAGGCTTATCCTTGTCCAGGTGAACCCGAGCGGAGACCAGCACCCCCTCCGGCGGCTCGGACTCGAATCCGAAGTGGTACAGGATCTCAAAGTCCCGCTCCATTTCCATGCCGGACGCGATGCAGAACCGCGCGCCGAGGTCCTTGTGGATGATGCGGGTGACCTCGACGACATCGCCGGGATCGACGTCGAAATAGACACGCCGGGGGTTCTTGACGAACAGGTTCTTGATACGGTCGCCTAGGGTGTTTTGAACCTGCTCCAGGACCTGTTCTCTATTCATCCGCCTGTTCCTTCTTCGCCTCCACCGGTTGCTTGGCGGGCACGAGTTGATTCAGCGCCTTGACCACGCCCATGATCATCGCCTCGGGCCTGGGCGGGCAGCCGGGCACGTACACCGTGACGGCCCCGGGCGGCAGCACCTCGTCCAGCGGCTGGACCATCGAGTAACTGTCCCGGAAGATGCCCTGCCCCAGGGCGCAGGCGCCGATGGCGATCACCAGACAGGGCTTGGCCGCCTGCTCGTACAACTGCCTCACGCGTCGGGCCGACTTCCGGTTCATCGCCCCGGTCACCAGCAGCGCATCGGCGTGGCGGATGCTGCCCACGAGGATGGCGCCGAACCGCTCGATGTCGAACCGCGGGCACAGACAGTCGAGGATCTCGATGTCACAGTTGTTGCAGGACCCCGCGCTCACGTGGAACACCCACGGGGATTTCATCAAGGCTCTGACTTTGACGCCCATTCGGGATCCCTCTTGTTACAGCCCAACGGCCGCCAGCACCACGGCGGCCAGGGCCGGTATGCTCACCCATGTCCAGAAAAACGCCACCGCGTGCTCGATGCGGACGCGCGGGTTCGTGTTGCGGATTAGCGTGATCAGCACCACCAACACCAGGTATTTCAGCACGCCGAGGATAATCCCCACCGCGGACAAATCTCCGAACCCGCCCCACAGCAGGGTGACCACGAACATCGGCACGGCGTAGAACATCAGAATCTTGGTCAGCTTGTACATCGCCAGCGCCGGGCCGGAGTATTCGATCAGCGCCCCGCCCATAACCTCGGTCTCGGCCTCGGCCTGATCGAACGGGACGACGGCCATCTTGGCCTGGGTGCACAGAATGGCAATGACCAGGGCCACCAGGCCGGACAAGGTGGTGGCGAACGAGCCGTGCTCGGCCTGATACTGGAGCAGCGCCGCCAATTGCAGCCTGCCGCCGGACTGGATGACCGGCACGGCCAGCGCCAGCATGAACGGCAGTTCATAGCCGACGATGAGCTTCATTTCCCGGCTGGCGCCGACCGACGCCAGCGGGTTCTTCGAGGCGATGCCGCCCATGATCACCGCCAGCGACGGCAGGACGAGCATGTAGACTGCCACGATCACGTCGCCGCCGAACCCCTTGCCCAGGAACATGGCGACGCCGACCATCGTCCCCACGAACACCGCACCCGCCAGCCCGATCAGCGGCGCTCCGAAAAACGCAAGACGAGACGCGCCCCGCGGCATCACCGTCTCCTTCCCCATCAGCTTGAGGAAGTCATACAGCGGCTGAAGCAGCGGCGGCCCCACCCGAAACTGCACCCGAGCGGTGACTTTCCGGTCCACCCAACTGATCAGCATCCCGACGATGACCATGAACACGAATCCGGGGAAGACCAGAAAAGCCAGGAGGGCCTCGAAAATGTTCATGTTTTCTTCCTGACCGGCGGCTCTATCTTCGTGAACGCCTTTGTCCGGACCGCCAGGCGTTCATTGATGACGTGGAGCTCGGGATCCTCCGGCTCGTCGGGCACGTCCTGCCAGGTAAACGCGCCGCACGTGCACGTCTGGGCGCACAGCGGCGCCGGATCGTCGCGCCCGACACACAGGTCGCACATCGTATCCCGATAGACCAGCGCCGTCGGGATGATGGTGCCGAACGGGCACGCCAGCACGCACGAGTTGCACTGCGTGCACCGGAAGTTGTAGCGCTTGATCAGGCCGTCTTCGAGCTGCTCCAGAGCGTCCTGAGGGCAGGCGTTGACGCAGGGGTGGTCGTCGCAGCGGCGGCAGAAGATCTCGAACGCCGCCTTCTGCTTCAGCCACGCCGGCCCGGCGACGGCGGCGTCTGCCGCGTGGAACGGAGCCTTCCGATAGGGATAGCTGCACTCCGCCTGACAATCGGGGTTCTGGCGGAGGATATCGTAGTTCACGACTACCCTGTGTGGCATGGATCCCCCTAATCCCAGATTTTGTCGATGCCCTTGAGTTGCGCATACGTGAACACCGGGCCGTCCTTGCACACGTAGAAGGGGCCCAGCCGGCAGTGGCCGCATTTCCCGACGCCGCAGCTCATGTTCTTTTCCATCGACAGGTAGATGTTCTCATCCGGAAAGCCCATCTCGATCAGCTTGAGCGTGCCGAACCGCATCATGATGGGCGGCCCGCACACCACGCCGACCGACTTGGCCGGGTCGATCTTCACGTCGTCCAACAGCACCGTCACTACGCCCTCGGTGTGCTTCCAGTCTCCGTCCGCCTTGTCGACCGACTGGTGCAGCTCGACCTGGCTCATCTCGCGCCACTCGTCGACCTGCTTCTTGTAGATGACGTCCTCCGGCGTCCGGGCGCCGTAACACAGGACGATGCGCCGGAACCGCTCGGGCTCGGCGTACAGCGCGTACAGGAGCGAGCGAAGCGGCGCCAGGCCGACACCGCCGCCGACGATCAGGATGTCCCTGCCGGCGAACTCGTCGAGCGGATAGCCCTTGCCGTACGGGCCGCGCAGGCCGACGGTCGCGCCCGGCTCGAGCTCGTGGATGGCCGAGGTGACGCGCCCCGCCTTCATAATGGTCACGTCCATCTGCTCCTCGACCTGCGGCGAGGACGAGGGCGTGAACGGCGCTTCGCCCAGGCCGGGCACGGCCATCTCGATGAATTGACCGGTCTGGAAGGGGATCGGCTGAGCGGGCCGGAGCACGTAAGTCTTGATGGTCGGCGATTCGGTGATGACGTCCTCAACCTGGGTCTTAATCGGCCGATAGGGATCCGTCATATCTCGCGTTCCTCAAGCTAGCTCTGCCGAATGTCTCTCAGCACTTCGCGGACGTCGATGTTGCCGGCGCAGGCCTCGGTGCACCGGCCGCAGCCCGTGCAGCCCCACAGCCCGATGGCCGACGGGAGGAAATCGAGTTTCTTCTCGAAGCGGTTCTGCAGCCGTTCCACCCGATGGCCGCGCGGGTTGGCGCCGCCCGCCACCTGGGCGAAGGCCGGGTACAGGCACGAGTCCCAGTTCTTGAAGCGTTTGAACTGGCCCCGCTCCTCCACGTCCACCAGCAGGAAGCAGTGGCAGGTGGGGCAGATGAAGTTGCACGCCCCGCACTCGACGCACTTGTTGGAGTGCGTGTACCAGAACTCGGCGTCGGCCTCCCGGCTGCTTCGGAACTTCTCGGTGATGGTGTCGAGCGCCTCGAGGCCGGCGGCCTTGGCTTGCCGGTCGACGGTGTCGGCGGACTGCTTGCGCTGCTCGTCCCGCTGCGCCAGGCGCGCCTCGCTCGCGTCGGTCAGGTCGGTCTTCTTCGCCAGAAGCTCTTCACCTTTGTCGGAACCCGTCTCCACGAGATAGCCGTCTTGGCCACCCGAAAGCGGCGACAGATTGAGGTCATATCCGTCTTCGGGATAGGGGGGCTGTCCAAAGAACGTGCAGAAGCACACATCGAATGGCGCAGTGCAATCCATTGAAACGACGAGGAGATTCTGCCGCTTCTGCTCATAGTATGGGTCCTTGAAATCACCGCCGAGAAAGACTTCGTCGAGGACCTTGAGCGCCCGGAGGTCACATCCCGTCGCTCCCACCAGGGCGACCCGCGGGACGTCCCGCTCGCCCTCGCCGGCGAAGTATTCACCCAGGTCTTCTCGAGGAGGGAAAAGAAACGACTTGGTGGGTTCCACCGCCCGCGCGGTGCCCAGCGTAATCTCGTCCGCGCCGGTGCGGACCATGTGGGGCTGCTCGCCTTCTTCTGTCTGATGGCCGTACAACTCGTAGCCTTCAGTGACCGCGGCGATGAAGTCGGCAAACCTGTCCCGGGGGACGAACTTGACGGCCATATGGTCTCCTGCCATTCCTGCGCTGTTGCGGCAACCCCCCAACGCGGCCTCAACCTTTGCTTTTCGACCCGTCCTGTGTCGGCCCGTGTCGGCGCCAAGAGCGACCAACACGGAAGAAGCAGGTTCAATTGCCGCAGACCATACCAAAAAAAAAAATGTTGTCAAGGCCAATTGACAAAATTGAAAAAAAATTCGCGGCTCCGAAAACGCGGAAAGAGCACCTGTCTATTGAGGTTCATGTGTGAAATGGAAAACGCCGCTTTTGGGGTCTCCTGTAGACGGCTCCGTGAGGCCGTTCCGAGGCCATGGGCCTCGGCTACAGAAAGCCAGCCCCGTTCTCGGCTTTCCTTGTGTTACATGAACCTCAATAGGCGCACTTCTTGCCTCGGCTCCTTTGGAGAGCGCCGCGCCGGCCGCCCGCCTTGGTCCGCTGGCTCCGTCGCTTGACAGGCGCCGTTTCCCCGGCCTACAATTCGAGTTGCACGAGCAATTCTTCAAAGAATACCCCGGACCAGTGGTGTCAATCACTGGGGCGCCGGCGGCTCGGCGCCGCGCAACCCTTGAAAGGGCCTTGCGCCTTTGAACAGGAAACAGCGAAAGCAGCGGGTGACGGGGCTGTATGAGCAATACGCCCCCAGGCTGCTGGCGTATGTCCGCTCGATGTCGACCCGCAACGGACACGCCCCGGAGGACGTGCTGCACGAGGTGTTCCTCGGCCTGATGCGCAAGGACGCCGTCCCCGAGCACGACGACCCGCTGCCGTATCTATTCAGTTGCGCTCGCAACCGGCTGTTCAATCTGAAGCGGGGCGACGACCGCCGCCGGAGGCGTGAGGAGAAGCGCGCGGCCATGACCCCGCCCCGGGTGTTCGGCCCCCAGCCCGGCCGCGAAGAGACCGCGACGCGCCTGGAAGCGGCGCTGGCCAGGCTGCCGGATGAACAGCGCGAGGCGGTGGTGCTGCGGATCTGGGGCGAGATGAGCCTGGCGGACGTCGCCCGCGTGCAGCAGGTCCCGCTGAAGACCGCCGCCTCGCGGTACGCCTACGGGATTCGTAAGCTGCGCCAGATAATGGAGTTCACCGATGGGCCAGTCCGATAGACAGATGCAGGTCTTCGAGAACCACCTGCGCTCGTTCCGGCCGATGGCCGCGCCGCCGTTGCCGCGGCGGCGCCGCGCGGCCAGGGTGATCGGCGCGATTGTCTGCGTCGTCGCGCTTGCGGCTGCGGCGCTTCTCATCCAACAGCTCTGGCCCGGCGGCAATGCCGTGCCGGAGCAGACGCGCGAGACGATCGTCCGCGACAGACAGGAGAGCGACGCCCCTGCGACGGACAAGGCACGCTTTCCCACGCTTCTCTCGCTGCGGATGCGCGCCAACGACGACCGGGAACTGATGCGCTGCCTGGAAACGCCGCCGAAGCGGGTCGCCCGGCGCGCCGGCCCGACGCTGACCGCGCTGCTGCGGCTTCTGACACAGATGGGAGAAGACCAGTGAAGAAATCACGTATGCGAAAGGCCGCGTTCTGCGCTGCCGTGCTGTTGCTGTGCGCTGGGGCGTCCGGCGCCGAGAAGAAGCCCCAGCGTAAGGTGATCAACCTGTGCGGCAATCGGCTGGAGCTGATGACCGGCGACGAAGTGAAGGCGCTCGGGTTCTCGTGGATCGACGTGCCGGACAAGGAGAACGCCGCGACGTACTACAACCAGGGCGCGAACGCACTCTACGCGCTCAAGGAGCCCGACAAGTGGGTCGAGCAGTACGACCACGCCGTCGAGTTCGGGTGGGACGACTCGCTCCAGGACCTTGGCCGACATCTCGACGCCGTCCGCCCGGCGCTGGCTCACTATCGCAAAGGTGCGTCAATGAAGCTCTGCCAGCTTCACTACCCCAAGGCCCACATGCTCGCCGGCATGCTGCTGCCGGGGCTGGGCAAGGCTCGCGCGGCCTGCCGGCTGCTGGTGGCAGAGGCGCGGCGGTTCGAGGCGAAGGGCCAATTCAAGGAAGCGGTGGACACCTACATTGCCGTCGTCCGCATCGGCCGGCACTACGGCACCGCCCGCACCATGATCGACCACCTGGTCGGTATCGTGTGCATCGCCATCGGCACGCAAAGCGCGTTCAAGGGAGTCTACCGGTACGACTATCCGGAGAAAGAGCTGCGGCGCTTCCTGAAAGAACTCGGCGCGCTGCGCGGGAACATGCCCGATTACGCGCACGCCATGAGCAGCGAGCGGGCGTTCGGGCTGGGGACGGTGGACGACATCATGCGGCTTGGGCCGGGCGGGCTCCGCATGTCGATGCCCATGCGGGCCGAGAGGCTGTGGTCCGCCCCGGCACCGCTCCAAGCTCGCCTCCTCCGCGTCCTCGTGCCCGACCGGACGGTGAAGAAGGACATGGCGAAGTTCTACGACCGCACCATCGCGGCCGGGAAGAAGCCGTTCTACCCCGCGGGGGCGCGGGAGGAGTTTCTTGATCGCTGCAAGCCGTGGAACATCTTCGCCCGGCTGCTGCTGCCCGCGGTGACCCGCGCCCGCGTCGAGGCCGAGAAGTGCCGGGCGATGCTCGAAATGCTGCGCGTCGCCATCGCACTGAAGATGTACCACCGGGACATGGGCGTGTATCCCGACGGGCTCAACTGGCTCATCGCCGACAAGTACCTGAAGGCCGTCCCGGCTGATCCGTTCAGCGGCAAGCCGCTCAAGTACAGGCTGGATAAGGGGGAGTTCTTTCTGTACAGCGTTGGCGAGGACATGAAAGACAACGGCGGCGCGCTGACCAGGGTGGCCGACTTCATTTCGGCCGACTACGGTTTTCGGAGCAAGCTGCCGCCGGCGAAGAAGTTCAAGAAGTAATCGGTGATGGAGGAGAGGACAAATGCTGAATCGGACAGCGGCGTTAGCCGCGATCGTTGCGTTGTCCGCGGGCGCGCTGGGCGCCGAGCCTGACCCGGCGGCCTACGCACCGGGCGACGCGGTCGCGTTCATCAGCGTGCGGGATGCGCGGTCGCTCCTGCTGCCGGCGGCGCAGTTGCTCAGCGTGATGGACGCCAACGCGACCGAGGTGGCCCGGGTGTTCCTCGAAGGGTTCCACAAGGTGATCGCCGGCCGCGCGTCGGTCGCGGTCGTGATGCCGCCCAAGGCGGCGCTGGAGGGGCCGGCGTGGGTGTTCCGCGTGCCGGTCGATCAGTCGAAGCTCAAGGTGAAGGACCTCCTGATCAAAGGCATCACTCAGGCGCTGGGCGAGGGGAACGTAAAGTTCACCGCGCAGGGCGGCGTGGGTGAGATCGCAGGGACGAGGGGCGGCGAGAAGATCTACTGGGCGGTGCACCGAGGCGTGTTCCATCTGTCGAACGTGCGAACCCATGTGGCGCAGGTCGTGCACCCGCCCGAGGGGCTGGTGGCGCAC
This sequence comes from uncultured Planctomycetota bacterium, assembly GCA_964505325.1. Classification (GTDB taxonomy): domain Bacteria; phylum Planctomycetota; class PUPC01; order PUPC01; family PUPC01; genus CAZDHT01. Next base: position 19,512 of record CAZDHT010000017.1, read on the forward strand.
CTGGCCGGCCAAACGAAATACCGCCAGCTCGGAAAGCACGTAAACTGGGCCGGCGACGTTACGGCGTACGTTGACCTGGAGACGGCGTTCTGGCGCAAACTGACCGCCAAGGTGGAAGCGGCGCGCGGGCCGGACGGCACCGGCAACATATGGCTGTACAAGTGGCTCGCGCCCGATCAGCTCCGGGCGGTGGGGTTTTCGTTGAAGGGCGACGGGGCGAGCAGTTCGGGCCGGCTCGCCCTCCTGACGCCGAAGACCCGCAAGGGCGCCGCCGCGTTCCTGGACCTCCCGAACGTGCCGCTGCCGCATCTCGACCGCATCCCCGACAACGTCCAGATCCTGTCGGCGTCCTCGTCGCTCACCGGCGGCTTCGTGCGGCGCATCGCCAGGCTGATGTCCGACCTCGACCCCGACGTGGCGGGGGAGTTCTTGAACGAACTCGCCGAGTTCAACAAGGAACTTGGCGTCGACATCGACAGGGACCTGTTCGGCAATCTGGGCGCGATGGTCTCGGGGGCGCGTCTGCCCGGCGGCGGCGGAGAGACCACCGTCTTTCTGCTCGGCGCCGTGCGCGACAAGGCGAAGCTCCAGAAGTGTGTCGACGCCCTCGCCGCCTACAACAAGACGCCGCTGCGCCGGCACGAGCGCGGCGGCCGCACCTACCACATCCTCCCGATGAAGCCGCCGATGGGCTACACGTTCGACGGCGGCCTGCTGCTGTTCTCGAACACGTTTGAGGCGGCGGAAGAGATGCTGGCACTCAAGCAGGGGGGCAAGTCGCTGGCGACCTCGGCGTCGTTCGCCAGGCTCCGCAAGAGGCTGCCGGCGAAAAACATGATGGTGTGGGCGGTCGACATGAAATGGGCCTCGGAGATGGCGAGCACGCTCCTGATGCTGGCACCGGACCTGGGCAAGGGCGGCCCGGCGCCCATGTTGAGAAAGGTGCTTGGCGAGTTCCGGAAGGCCAAGCCGGGGCTCAGTGTCGGCGTCGCACTGCGCAACGAGCCCGACGCGTACGTCGCCCACTTCGAGAGCCTGGCGGGTGATCTGTGGGGCCTGTTCCGCGGCCTGGGAGTCGGCCTCGTCCAACCGCTGGAAAATGCCAGAAGGGAATCCAGGAGGGTGCAGAGCCAGCACCGCCTTCAACAGATCGGCCACGCGGTGATGATGTCGATGACGGCGAACCATGGCAAGCTGCCGCCGTCGCTCAAGGCTCTGCTGGACGACGAGTATCTACCCGATCCCAAGATGTTGCTGGCCCCCGGCAGCGGCTCGAAGCTGGTGAAGGGCAAGTTCGTCTCTGATTACGACAGCCTGTTCGACCGGGCGCAGGCGCCACTCGGGCCCAAGTTCCTGCCCGCCGAGGTTATGATGGCGTGGGAGAAGAAGCCCTTTACCGGGCCGGGCCGCGCCGTGTTGTTCGCCGACGGCCGCGTCGAATGGGTGCCCGAGGCCAAGTTCAACCGCCTTCTCAAGAAAGCCGACGAGTACATCCAGAAGAACAAGGTGAAGAAATAGGGGGGCTCTCGGCTCCTTCCGGCAAGAGGAATCTCGCATGATCCAGGCGGTCATTTTCGATATGGACGGGGTGCTGGTGGACTCGGAGGAGTTCATCTGCGAGGCGGCGATGCGGATGTTCGCCGAGCACGGCGTCGCGGTGGCGGCGGAGGATTTCCTGCCGTTCGTCGGCGCCGGCGAGAATCGCTACCTGGGCGGTGTTGCCGAGAAGCACGGTTTCCCTGTCGACATCGAGCGCGACAAGGCCCGGACGTATGACATCTACGCCGAGATCGTCCGCGGGCGCCTCGAACCGCTCCCGGGGGTGCACGAGTTCCTGGCGCGCTGCCGCGAGCGCGGATTGAGGCGGGCGCTGGCGACCAGCGCCGACGAGGTCAAGATGCTCGTGAATCTCCGCGAGATCGGCGTTCCGCCCGAAACGTTCGATGCGGTGGTCAACGGTCTCGATGTAGAACGGCGGAAGCCGCACCCGGACATCTTCCTGGCGGCGGCGCGGAGGATGGGCGTCCAGGCTGGGAGCTGCCTGGTGGTGGAGGACGCGCCGAACGGCGTGGCGGCGGCGGTGGCGGCGGGGGCGCGCTGCCTGGCGCTCACGACGAGCTTCTCGCCGGACGAGCTTTCCGGCGCCGACTGGCTGGCGTCCACCCTGGCCGACGCGCCGGACCGTGTTCTGGAATGGTGAGAATGTAACAGTTGAAAGCGGGGACAGATAACTTTTTCCCGCCGGCCAATCCGCTTCGCGCGATGCTTGTCCGTTGTCCGGCGAAAGAAAGTTATCTGTCCCCGGTTTCCCCATCTCCGCAGCGCGCCGTGCGAGAAACGGTGACCCGCCTGCGCCGAAGCTTCGGCGGGCAGGCTGGCGCCAGCGGCAGCGGCGCGATCCGCCGCAGGCGGATGGCGGCCCCGCCGGAATGTCCGCTGTGCTTTGGTGGGGCAGGCATTCCTGCCTGCCCGACATATCTTCTCCTCCAGGTCACACGTGGTTCTTCCGCACGCTTGACGCATCCACGCGGGCGAGATACGATAGACCCCGGGATTTCTTGACGCTCTGCTGGTGAAGGCGATGCTGAGACACCTGCTGGACCCCCAGATACTGCTGGTGACGGCGCCGGTGTTCCTGTTCTCGCTGTCGCTGCACGAGTTCCTCCACGCGTGGATGGCGGACCGGCTGGGCGATCCGACGCCGCGCTACGCGGGCCGTCTCACCCTGAACCCGCTGGCCCATTACGATCCCATCGGCACGACGTTCGGGCTGCTGTTCCGCGTGTTCGGCTGGGCGAAGCCGGTGCCGGTGAACGCGGCGGTGTTCCGGTGGCCGAAACGCGACATGATGCTGACGGCGCTGGGCGGCCCGGCGGTGAACTTCGCGCTGGCCGTGTGCTTCGGGATCGTTTTCAAGGTGCTGCAGCTCGACGCCTTCGAGCCGGGCACGCTGGGGAAGATGGGGCCGACCGTCACAGTGATTGAGAAGATGGCGGCGTATGGCGTGTTCCTCAACCTCGCACTGGGGCTGTTCAACCTGATCCCTCTGTATCCGCTCGACGGCCACCACATCCTGCGCGGGTTCCTCAGCTTCAAGGCCGCCCTCGCGTACGACCGGACCAAGCACCTCGGCGGGTATATCCTGATGGCGCTTATTTTTCTCAGCTTCTCGGCGCGTATATCGATCATCGGCGTGCCGCTGTTCTTCATCATCAACCTTGCCTTCGCGGACCAGGAGTTCTTGCGGCTGCGGGAATTGATGTGGTCGCTGTTGCCGTGACGCAGATGGAGAGTTGGTTTGGAAGGAGACACCGCCCAGGCCCCGGATGAGCAGCCCCCGGCGGATGCGCCGCCGGAGCCGTCGTCGTCCGATTCGCCTTCGCCGCCGAAGACCGCCGGCGCCGCGGCCACCGGCGGCGGAGGATACCGCGTCGCGCTGGACACCTACAACGGGCCCCTCGATCTCCTCCTCTATCTGATCCGCAAGGAGGAGGTGGACATTTACGACATCCCCATCGCCCGGATCACCGAGCAGTACCGGCAGCACCTCGAGCTGCTGGCGGAGATCAACGTGAACGTGGCGGGCGAGTTCCTGGTGATGGCCGCGACCCTGATGGAGATCAAGTCGCGGATGCTGCTGCCCACCGAGCAGGGGCTGGAAGAGGACGAGGAGGACCCGCGCGCCGAGCTGGTCCGCCAGTTGCTCGAGTACAAGCGGTTCAAGGACCTGGCCCGTGAACTGGGGGCGCGCGCCGCGGAGCGGGCGCTGAAGTTTGGGCGGCCCGGAGCGGAAGTCCCGGCCGGCGAGGCCGGCCCGGAGGGCGAATCGGAAGAGGGCGTGCCCGACGCACTCGACGGGATCGGGCTGTGGGAGCTGATCGACGCATTCACGAAAGTGCTGAGCGAGACGAGCCTCGGCCCGCCGCAGACGCAGGTTCTGGAGCGGCAGCGCCCGATCCAGGAGTTTCGCCAGGGCCTGCTCCGCATCGTCACCAGCGAGGGCCGGGTGGAGTTCTCCCGCATCTTTGCCGGGTGTCAGGTCCGGGACGAGATGATTGCGATGTTCATTGCGCTGCTCGAGCTGGTCCGGCTCGGGCGGCTGTGCCTGCAACAGCCCAGCGCGTTCGGCGAGATCTACGTGGCATTGCGCGGGGAGACCGAGGCGGCGGGGGTCGCCGCGGTCGAGCCGGTGCCGCCGCCCAGCCAGGCCGCCGCGCGGCCCGCGCCGCTGAGGCAGGCCGACGTGGTAACTGAGCTGGAAGAGGAAGGAGCAGCGCTCGGGCGCGCCCGCAAGCGGATCGACGCGGCGATCAAGAGCGCCGAGGCCTTTCTGAAGGAGCATCACCAGCAGCTTCCGGCGGATGAACCGGCTGCGGAGTCAGAGGGCGAGCCAGCTCCCCCGCCCGCCACGCCGCAGAGCCCGGACGCGGCACCAGGAGAGCCCCAGGATGAATGAAAAAGAGCAGTTGTGGATCGGTGTGAGCAACCGCGAGGAGTCGATGGCGCGGGTGCTGTCGCGGGCGGACCTGAACGAAGGGACGGTCCTGCACGCGCATCGCGCCGCGTCGGCCTCGCTGGTCGGGATCTTCGCTCATCACGGCTGGGTGGCCACGTCGGACCGGTGCGAGGATCTGTGCGGCATGTTGGCCGCGCACGACGTGACCGCGCCGCAGGACGTTCGCGATGCGGCGAAGACCCTCGACAGCCACGCGCGGAAACTCGATCCCGAGTCCGCCGGCCAGCCCCCCTCTCATACCTGCACCGCCGAGATCGCGGCGAGCTGTCTCGACTGCGTGACTCGCATCCGGAGTTTCGTGAACGCCGCGCTGACCAAGCCGTGATCACACGAACAGTTCTTCATTCGCGTTTTCTTCGTGCGCTAATTCATTTGCAATGACATATTTTTCTAAAGTTTGCGAATCATGACTCCGATATATAAACAGAAATAATTTTGACAACGTCGTTTCACTTTCTTGCTCTTCTCTTCGAAAGGAGGTGAGGAATAGTGGCGAAGAAGAAAAAGGCAAAGAAAACCGTGAAGAAGGTCGTAAAGAAGGCGGCGAAGAAGAAGAAAAAATAGGAAGACAACACAGACGTGCAACGGAGCCGCCCGACCTGTCCGACAGGTCGGGCGGTTTTCTTTTGCCGCGGGGAGTTTCGCGGGTCACAGCCGGATCAGCTTCGCGTCAAAGATGATGGGCGATGCTTTGATCGCCGCGGTGACCTCTTCCGGCACCGCGCCGTCGATGTTGATGACGGTGACGGCGGTTCCGCCGCGCACGTCCCGGCCCACGGTCATGTTCGCGATGTTGACCTTGTGCTCGGCGAGGATGGTGCTGACGTAGCTGATGACGCCGGGCTCGTCCTTGTTGGTGCAAACGATGATGTACCCCTTCGGCACCACGTCGACGTGATACTCGTTGATGCGGACGATCCGGGGGTCCTTCTTGCCGAAGAAGGCGCCGGAGATGGAGAACGAGCCGCCGGTGTCGATGATCTCGGCGCTGATGAGGTTGGCGAAGTCAACGGATTGCCCGCTGGTGACTTCGGACACCCGGACGCCCCGCTCGCGCGCGATCATCGGCGCGTTCACGGTGTTGATCGGCCCCTCCATCAGCATCGAGAACATCCCCTTGAGCAGCGAGGCGGTGACCAGGTCGAGCGGGTTCTCGGTGAACTCGCCCCGGTAGGTGACGCGGACCTCCTTGATGGGCCTGTCCCATAGCTGGACGGCGGCCTTTCCGAGCCGCTCGGCGAGTTCGGCGTAAGGGAGGACGTCCGCCAGCGCGTCGGGCTCGATCATCGGAATGTTCACGGCGTTGCGGGCCGGCTGGTCCGCCAGCACCTCGCACACCTGCCGCGCGACCTGCTCGGCGACGTTCTGCTGAGCCTCGTCCGTCAGCGCGCCCAGGTGCGGCGTGCACACCACGTTGCTCATCCCGACCAGCGGGTTGTCCTTGGGCGGCTCGGCCGTGTAGACGTCCAGCGCGCAGCCGGCCACCTTGCCGGACTCGAGTGCATCGCGCAGCGCCGCCTCATCGATAATCCCGCCGCGGGCGCAGTTGACCAGGCGCACGCCGTCCTTCATCTGCGCCATCTCTTCGGCGCCGATCATGCCCCGGGTCTCTTCGTTGAGCGGGGTGTGGACGGTGATGTAGTCCGCGGTGCGGATGACCTGGTCGAGGTCGGCCATTTCGATTTCCAGGGAGCCGACGGCGCCGCTGACGGCGAGCGGATCGTACCCGATGACGTTCATTCCGAACCCGGCGGCGCGGCGCGCCACCGCCCGGCCGATGCGGCCGACCCCGATGATGCCGAGCGTCTTCCCGTGGAGCTCGGTCCCCTTGAACGACTTCCGGTCCCACGCGCCGCTCACCAGGCTCATCTGCGCCTGCGGGATGTTGCGGGACAGCGCCAGGAGCATCGCCATGGTCAGTTCCGCGGTGGAGACGGTATTGCCCTCGGGCGTGTTCATCACGATCACGCCCTGGCGGGTGGCGGCGTCGAGGTCGACATTGTCGACGCCGACGCCGGCGCGGGCGACCACGGTCAGCTTCCTGCCCGCCCGCAGGACGTCCGCGGTGACCTGGGTCCCGCTGCGCACGATCAGCGCGTCGCAGTCTGCGATCGCCGCCCGGAGTTCGGGCCCCTTGATTCCCTTGCGGTCGAGCACCTCGTGGCCCGCGGCGCGCAGTATTTCGATGCCCTCGTTGGAAAGGGAGTCGGTGATCAGCACCTTCATTGTCTCACTCGCTTTGTGCGGGCCGGCCCGTGTACAGTTCGGACTGTTTGTATTTCTGGAACAGCTCCTGGAACAGCACCTTGACGATCGCGGAAATGGGGATGGCGAACAGCATGCCCAGGAACCCGAACAAGCTGCCGAAAACCATGATGGACAGAATGATGATGACCGGGTGCATGCCCACGCTCTTGCCGATGACCTTGGGCGTGACAATGATGTTGTCGACTGCGGACCCGATGGCGAACACCACCGCGGCGGCGATCGGATGCCACCAGTCCTGGTACGCGGCGGCGGCGAGAACCATCGCCGGGACCATGCCAGACGCCAGCCAGAAGTACGGCACAAACGCGCCCAGCCCGCCGGTGATGCCCACCACGTACCAGAACGGACAGCCGACGATCGCCAGCCCGATGGTGAAGATTATCGACAGCACGGAGACCACGACGACCTGCCCGCGGAAGAAGGCTTTGATGTTGAGGTCGATGCGGCGGGCGATGCGGATGATCTCGGGTTTGTAGCGCAGCGGCAGCGCGCCGTCCACCCACTTGCGCACCCGGCCGATGTCAATGAGCAGATAGATGGTGACGACGAAGAACAGGAAGAACTGGAAGACCCACACGATGGCGGTAAGGGTGCTGACGACCACGGTGCGGGCGCCCTGGCCGATGGCATCGGCCGCGGCGCGGCTCTCCACCAGGTCGCCGAGCAGCCGCTTGATCATCTCGGTGCGCTGCTCGGCCTTGGCGTCGCGCAGCTTCTCGACGAACGCCCGCGGCTCCTTGGGCAGAATCTGCACGACTTGGTTCATGTTCTCCGCGGTGAGCAACTTGTTCATCGTCGCGATGGCGTTGGGGATCGCGATCTTGAGGAAGATGATAATCAACGCGACGAACGCGAAGACGAGCACGCCCACGGCCACGCCCCGCCCGAGCTTGCCCGGCGCCGCGGCTCCCTTCTTGCGAAGCTGGAACGAGCCGCCCTGCGTGCTCTCCAGCCAGTCGACCACCGGGCTGAAGATGTACGCGGCGATCAACGCCAGCGCGAACGGAATCAGCACGCTCGAAACGACCTGAAGGATCTGGAGGGCGAGGAAGATAAGCAGGAGCAGCGCGATGAAGCGCACCCACGGATTCCCCAGCACCGCCTTGACGATCCCTCGCGTCTCCGCGACGCTCTCATCTTCCATGATCTGTCCCCTTCCGCAGGTATTGGGTATGTCGGGAGGGATTATAGGCAAGCGGCGGGCCCAAATCAATATCAAGGCTCAGTGCACCGCTCAAGAAATCTCTTGAGAAGCCCCGAGGAATCCATTCTAATTCCGGTAACACGTCAGCCACTTGAAACCTTTGCCCTGAAGGTGCGGCGGAGTCTTGAGGAGAAGGCATGCGGAAGTTCGTGGTCGTGTTGGCGGTGCTGGCGGTGGGGGTGGGGATCTTCGCGCTGACGCTGTCGTTCGAGCCGGAAACCCGCCCGGCGCCGCCCGCGAAACCGACCACCCGGCCCGCCGGCCCGTCCACCCAACCGGCGCAGGCGAACGGCCCCCCCGCCCCGCAGGCGAAACAGGAGTTTGTGTTCAACAACGGCGCGGAACCCGAGACGCTGGACCCGGCGCTGATGACCGGCGTGCCCGAGCACACCCTCGCCATGGCCCTGTTCGAAGGATTGGTCGGATACCACCCGAAGACGCTCGAGCCCGTCCCCGGCGCCGCGAAGAGCTGGATGATCTCGCGCGACGGGCGGACCTACACGTTTCTGCTCCGCAAGTCCGACTGGTCGAACGGCGATCCGGTCACCGCGCAGGATTTTGTCTACTCGTGGCGCCGGGTCCTCGATCCGAACACCGGCGCCGAATACGCCTACCAGCTCTGGTACATCAAGAACGCCCGGGCGTACACGAAGGGGAAACTGTCCGACTTCTCCAAGGTGGGCATCCGGGCGCTGAATCCGCACGCGCTCGAGGTGACGCTCGAACACCCCACCACCTTCTTCCTCGGCCTGCTCGCGTTCGAGACGTTCATGCCCGTCCATCAGGGCTGCGTCAACACGCACGGCAAGCGGTGGACGCGCCCGGGCAACATCGTCGGCAACGGACCGTTCGTCCTGGCGGAATGGAAGCCGCAGCACAAGATCGTGATGACGAAGAACCGGCGCTACTGGAACGCGGCGAACGTCGGGCTCGAACGCATCGTGGCGTTCCCCATCTCGAACGAGAACACCGCGCTCCTGCGCTACCAGGCGGGCGACTTCCACCTGCTCCCATCGCTGCCGGCCGACAAGATTCCGAAGCTGAAGACGCACCCCGACTACCACAAGGCCCCGTACCTCGGCACGTACTTCTACCGGTTCAACTGCACCCGCAAGCCGTTCGATGATCCGCGCGTCCGGAAGGCGTTCAACCTCGCGCTCGACAAGGCTAAGCTGTGCAAGTACGTGCTGCACGGCGAGTACGATCCGGCGACGGGGTTCGTGCCGCCGATGATACCGCCGTACACGTCGCCCAAGGGGATGGGCTGCGACCCGACGCGCGCCGCGGAGCTGTTGGCCGAGGCGGGGTATCCCGGCGGCAACGGATTTCGGCGCGTGACCCTCATCTACAACACCAGCAAACGCCACGAGCGCGTCGCCGTCGTGGCGCAGCAGATGTGGAAGAAGGCGCTCGGCGTCGAGATCAACTTGGTCAACCAGGAGTGGAAGGTGTACTTGAAGACCATGCAGAACCTCGACTACGACATTATGCGGTCGGCATGGATCGGCGACTACATGGACCCCAATACGTTCCTGGACATGTTCGTGACGGGCGGCGGCAACAACCGCACCGGCTGGAGCAACGGGCGCTACGACCAGCTCATCGCGGCCGCTGCGAAGACGCCGGACACCCGGAAGCGGCTCCACATGCTCCGGGAGGCGGAAGACATTCTCATCAACCGAGACATGCCGATCATGCCCGTCTACTTCTACGCCAACCTCAGCTTGCGCCGCACCTCGGTCCGGGGCTTCTACGAGAACCCGCGAGACCTGCACCCGTTCCAGTACATCCGCATCGCTCTCCCCGCCGCCGCCGCGCAACGCCTCCAAATACGGGTTGAAAGTGAGTTTTGAAAGAACTATCATGTTTCGGGTTGTAGCCGCGCACCCTCCCGTCTTGCGCGCGTTTGAGAGGAGAAGGAAATGAACCGGGACGCAAAGATCGGTATCGTGGTCATCCTGATTATTGTCGGGCTGCTGGTCATCATCTGGGGGCGCAGCGAACGCTCCAACGAGGAGTTGCTCGCCGGCGACCCGACCACCGGCAAGACCCCCACCGGTCTGTCGCCGAACAGCCTGGGCCCCAGCAGCGGCCGCGCCGACGAGGCCCTGTCCAAAGAAGCGCGCGCGGTCAGTCCCGAAGGCATTAGGGTGGTGAGCTCCGCACAGTTGCCGCTTCCACCGGCGCGCAGCATACCGGACCCCGACGGCAAGAAGCCGGCCGTCCCCGAAACCGCCGAGCCGAAACCCGCGCCCAAGCACTGGGAGTACACCGTCACCAAGGACGACCTGGCGCTGGAGCAGATCGCGCGGAGCCAGTTGGGTGATGGGAAGCGGTGGCCTGAGATCGCCAAGCTGAACAACATCCCCAAGCCGTACGTGATCCACGTGGGCGACAAGCTCAAGATGCCCGCCCGGGAAACGGCGACCATCGTCGAGTCGGCCAAGCCGCCTGTCGAGCGCACCACGACCACCCCCACCCCGACCACCGCCGGCCGCCGCAGGTACATCGTCAAGACAGGGGACATCGGCGTGATGCAGATCGCGCGCGAGCAACTCGGCGACGCCGGCAAGTGGAAAACGATCGTGGAACTCAACAACCTGCAGAAGCCCTATCGCGTCAACGTCGGCGACGTGCTTCTGCTGCCGGAGTGACTGCGCGCCGGAGTCCTTCATCCCGAACAGCCAACGCCAATGATCCGCATCGGCAATGATCTTGACGCCCCGCGTTCGCTCGGCCGGCCCGTCGCCACCATCGGAACGTTTGACGGCGTTCACCGGGGACACCAGCGGGTGCTTGCCGACCTTCGGAACTGGGCGGCCGAGCTGGGCGCCAAGTCGCTGGTGGTCACCTTCGACCGCAACCCACGCACCCTCACCCGCCGCCGGAAAGTGCCCTGCATCACCTCGCTCGAACACCGGCTCGTCCTGTTCGAGCGCCTCGAGGTGGACGCCTGCGCCGTGCTCCCGTTCGACAACCGGCTGCGGCGGACCTCCGCCCGGGAGTTCGTCGTCGGCTACCTGTGCCGCAGCCTGCGCGTCCAAGGGCTGCTGCTGGGGTTCAATTGCCGGTTCGGACACCACGGCGAGGGCGACTACGCGCTGGTGAAGCAACTGGCGGCTGAGGGCATCTGCCTGGCGCGCCGGTCGGCCAGGCCGGCAACGGTCGGCGGACGGCGCATCTCCAGCTCGATGATCCGCGAAGCCATCGAGGCCGGCGAGTTGCGGGCCGCGGAACGGATGCTGGGCCGCCCGGTCTCGCTCCTCGGGACGGTGACGCGGGGCCGCGGGCTGGGCTCGAAGCTCGGGTTCCCCACCGCGAACCTCGACCTGCACCACGAGGTGAAGCCGCCGAGCGGAGTCTACATCACCGCGGCGCGGATCGGGAGGAAATGGCTGCCCGCGCTGACCAGCGTCGGACGACGGCTCACGTTTCCCCGGCCGCCGCGCACGGACGTGGTCGAGGTCTTTGTTCCCGGCCTCAAGCGAAACATGTACGGCCGGGACATCGAGGTCCGCTTCGTGCGGAAACTTCGGGACCAGGCCCGGTTTACTTCGCCCGAGAAGCTGGCCGAGCAGATGCAGAAGGATGTGGCGGCGCTGCCGGAGAAGTGGTAAACTGCCGGCGGCGGGCACGCCGCGCTCCGCAGCCGGGAACGGCGACCGCTCGGCACGGACAACGGGCTGCCGGTGGATGACGGCTGATCCGCGGAAGGGAGGTGCGAGATGGCCAACGGACAACCGCTGTCGGAGGCGGCGCAGAAAGAGCTGCTGAAGATCGCGAGGAAGATCATCGAAGCGGCGGCGAAGGGCTTCGGCAAGCCGGACTGCCGTCCCGAGGGCCTGCCCGAGCTCGACGAGGTGCGGGGGGCGTTCGTCACCATCCACAAGCACGGGCAGCTTCGCGGTTGCATCGGGACGTTTCTGCCCGACAAGCCGGTCTGGCAGGTCGTCGCCGAGATCGCGCGGTCATCTTCGGTGGCCGACCCGCGGTTCCCCCCGGTCAGCGAGAAAGAACTCGACGACATCGACATCGAAATCTCGGTCCTCTCGCCGCTCGAGAAGACCGACGATCCGCTCTCGCTCGAGCTGGGCGTCCACGGCATATACATCACGCGCGGCATGCAGTCGGGGACCTTCCTCCCGCAGGTCGCCACCGAGCACAACATGACGAAAGAGGAGTTCCTCTCCTCCTGCTGCTCCCACAAGGCCGGTCTGCCGCCCGATGCGTGGAAGGACCCCGAGACCGAGGTCTCCCTCTACACCGCCCAGGTCTTCGGGGAGAAGGGGGAATAGCAGCCCCACCATGCGGCCCCGCGTCCGGCGGCGCCTTTTGCCGCCGTCATTTCCTTGGCCCATCCGATCTGCGCAAGGGGCTCTTCGCGGGCGGGACTATTCCTCTTCCAGCTTCTCCGGCTCCCGCGCCGAGCGCAGCTCGTTGATCTTGTCGATCGGCTTCTCGAGCTGGCGGACGCGGCGGCCGGACAGGCGCTCGTGGGTTCTCCGCGCGGTGTCGAGTTGAGAGCCGAGCTTCTCCAGCTCTTCCTTGAAGCTCTGCCACTGCTTGGCGAAGGCGCCGATGAGCGCCGCCATCTCGTACGCCTGCCGCTCCATCGCCGCGTTCTCCGCCGCCTGCCGGATCACTGCCAGCACGGCGTACAGGGTCAGCGGCGAGCACAGCACGATCTTCTGCTCCAGGGCTCGGTCGACCGCCGAACCGTCCAGCTCGTGGATCGACGAGTAGACCTGCTCGTTGGGGATGAAGACCAGCGCGTAGTCGACGGTGTGATCCTCGGGGTTGATGTAGTCGCGGGTGGCGGCCTCGCGGACGCGGTTCTTCACGTCGCTGATGAACGCCTTGCCGTACCGCTCGCGGTCGGCGTCGGATTCCGATTCCAGATAACGGATGTAGTTGGCCAGCGGGAACTTGACGTCCATGTTCAGCCGGAGGCCGTTGGGCAGCGGGAACGTAAAGTCGGGCCGGGTGGCCCCTGTCTCCACCTGCTTCTGCTTGAAGTAATTGACGCCTTCGATGAAGCCGGCGAGGCGGAGCACGTCCTCGGCCATCCGCTCGCCCCACTGGCCGCGGTGCTGGGGGCTGGCCAACGCGGTGGTTAGTTGCTCGGTCGTCTGACGGAGGCGCGACGTCTCCTGCGCCGTGGTCTGGAGCTGCGACGACAGAGCCTTGTGCGAGCCCTCGCGATCCTTGTCTGCTCTTTGCACGAACTGCTGCAGCTCGACCAGCCGCTTCCCCATCGCCTCCAGGTTCTGGTCGATGAGTTTCTTGTCGCCGTCCAGTTCTTTCTTCGCCGCCTCGGTCTGCGCCCCGAGCACCTGCGTGGCCAGGCGAACGACCTGCTCGGAGTTTGTCTGGAGCGCCTGCTGCGACAGCCCGGCGAACGCGTCCTTCATCTGTTGTTCCGCCGCACGGCGGGAACGGATCACGAAGTACGCGACACCCAGCCCGGCCAGAAGCCCGATAACCAGCCCGATGACGATTTCCATCCGCACGATCCCCTGCGGTTTCGAGCAATTCTAGTGCGGCGATCAGCCGCCGGCAAGCATGTTCCGCTCCGAACCCTGCGATTGGTCGTCGGTCGGCTCGTGGTACTGGAACACGTCCTCGATGGTCACCCTGAAGACGCGGGCAAGCCGGAAGGCCAGCGGGAGCGACGGGGCGTACTTGCGGGCCTCGACGGCGATGATCGTCTGACGGGTAACGCCGACGCGAGTGGCCAGTTGCTGCTGGGTCATCTCGCCGTGGTCGAAACGCAGGCGCCGAACGCAGTTTCTCAGGTCAGTCCGCGCCATGGTTGCCCTCCCGGCCGTAGAGGACGAGCACGGTGACGGCCCGAGCCACGAATAGAACGACCATCCCGGCGACGACGACGTACGGCAGCGCCAACACGTCGATCATCCGCCGGCCCCGCAGGGCGCAGACGGCCCAGGGAACCATGCAGGCCGCGACGAACGCGGCGTACGACGCCATGCCGCCGACGGCCGTCGCCCGCTCCGCAATAGCTCGGTCGCGCTCGTCTGTCGGCACCTCTCCCGGCCGCGGGCGCTTGCGGAAGAGGAGCGGTGTCAGCCCGTACACCCCGCACAGGCCGAATGCCGCGAAGGCCAGCTTGGGCCCGACCGCAACCGCCAACCCGACGAATCCGGCCAGGGCCACCACGAAGACCGCCAGGACGAACCAAGCACGCTTCTGCTCAGGGACCATTGCCACCTTCCTCCCGAGGCCAGAGCCGCATCGGGTGTAATATAAACCATACATATAGTAAGGGAGGCATTACATAATGTCAAGCGTAAATTACAGACGCCCCATCGCATCAGTATTCGGGCGGCCCTGCAACACGCCGGCCTTGACAGCCCCGACAACCAAGCGTGGGAGCATGGGCGCATGTAGACGCGGGGCAAGGGGCTCTGACCGCGTGCGGCGTGTTCACGGCGCCGAAGATGGAGATTCTTCGCTCCGCTCAGAATGACAGGATCCAGGGACCGCCAACACTGTCATTCTGAACGCAGTGAAGAATCTCTGCGCCTTGGCATTCGGGCTGGAACATTGCTCTGTCACATCTCCCATGCTCCCGCGCCCCCATGCTCCCGTGCTTCTCCTCCGCCGCGCTCCCATGCACCCATGCCCAGAAGCGCGCGCAGCAAACGAGCTTGCCCATGTCTCTACCCTCTGATATAGTGCGGGGAGTCCACACGGACTGGATAGCAGACCGACAAATGATTCGGGGTGCATTGGTGATGAGGAAAGGCAAAGGAGTCGTGTTGGGGTTGCTCGCGTTGCCGCCGCTTCTGCTCGCGGGCTGCATGCGCGTGAACATCGAACGCGATGCGATCGAGGTCAGGGGCAGCCTGACCACGGACGGCTCGCTGGCCCCAGGCGCCAAGAGTTCGGCGCGCTACCAGAGGGCGATCGGCGCGGTATATCCGGCGCTGGTACGCATCAAGGTGGTGACGCCGTTCTTCAGCGGCGGCCGCGAGGTCCGGGTGCAGGCGGGCGGCAGCGGGGTGATCATTTCGCCCGAGGGACACGTGGTGACCAACCACCACGTCGCCAGCAAGGCGACCAGCATCGTGTGCGTGCTCTCCAACAAGGAAGAGATCCGCGCCGAGCGCGTCGGGACCGACCCGCTGGCCGACATCTGCGTGCTGAAGCTGACCGAGAAGCGGAAGTACCCGTACGCGAAGTTCGCCGATTCGAGCAAGCTGAAGGTCGGCGACACGGTCCTCGCCATGGGCAGCCCGGGCTCCATCTCGCAGTCGGTCACGGCGGGGGTGGTGAGCAACGTCGACCTGATCATCCCCGGCGGCTGGCGCCGGGTCCGCATGGACGGCGAGAACGTCGGGGCGCTGGTCAAGTGGATCGCGCACGACGCGGCGATATTCTTCGGGAACAGCGGCGGCCCGCTGGTGAACCTGGCGGGTGAGATTGTGGGGATCAACGAACTCGGTCTCGGTCTGGCCGGCGCCATCCCGAGCAATCTGGCCAAGGCGGTGGTCGAGCAGCTCATCCGCGCGGGCAAGCCGAGCCGGAGCACGCTGGGGATCGTGATCCAGCCGCTTCTGAAGAGCGGCGGCCGCAAGGAGGGCGTGCTGGTGAGCGGCGTGATGCCGGACTCGCCGGCCGAGAAAGCCGGCTTCAAGCCGGGCGACATTATATTGTCGTACAACGGTACGCCGGTGACGGCCCGGTTCGGTGAGGACCTGCCGGTGTTCAACCGTCTGGTATTCGCCACCCCGGTGGGCTCGACGGCGAAGGTGGTGGTCGAGCGGGACGGCGAGAGGAAGACGCTGGAGGTAACCACGAAGCGCCGACAGAGGGCCCGGGCCGACACCCACGAGGTGAAGGAGTGGGGCATGGCGGCGCGCGACCTGACCGAATCGGACGCCAAGGCGCTGAAGCGGAAATCCGCCGACGGGGTGCTGGTGGCGAGCACCCGGCCGGGCGGGCCGTGCTCGGAGGCAAAGCCCGCGGTCCAGGGCGGCGATGTCGTCGTCGAGGTGGACGGAAAGCCGGTGAAGAAGATCGACGAACTGATCGCAGCGACGGCCCGGACCGTCAAGGATCAGAAAGAGCCGGTGCCGACGCTGGTGGCGTTCGAGCGCCAGAACCAGCGGTGGCTGACGGTGGTGCGGGTCGGGATCAAAGAACTGCGCGACCGCAGCCCCGAGGCCCGCAAGGCGTGGGTGCCGGCATCGCTCCAGGTGCTGACTACCGAGCTGGCCGACGCGCTCAAGCTCAAGGGCAAGTCCGGCGTCCGCCTCACCGACGTGTACGAAGGTCGGTCCGCCGCGAAGGCCGGACTGAAGGTGGGCGACATCATCACCGCGATCGACGGCGAGGCGGTCCGCGCCTCCCGGCCGGAGCACATCGACCTGTTCCCCGTAATGGTGCGGCAGCGGCGCGTGGGGCAGACCGTGAAGCTGACGGTCATCCGGGACGGCAAGGTGCTGACCACACCGGTCACGCTGGAGCGGAGCCCGAAGTCGACCCGCGAGATGAAGCGATACCGCGACGTCGAGCTGGGCTTCACCGTGCGCGATCTGTCGGACGAAGACCGCCGGACACGGAAGATCGAGGCGACGATCACCGGACCGGTCGTGTCGGAGGTCGAGCGCGGGAGCCTGGCGGCGGTGGCGAATTTGGGGGTCTCGGACATCGTGCTGTCGGTGGACGGGAAGGCGACGCCGCGGGTGGCGACGCTGAGGAAGGTAATGACGGAGATCCGCACGACGAAGCCGCCGCGAGTGGTCTTCTTTGTGAAACGCGGGATTTACACGGTGTTCGTTGAGGCCGAGACGCCGTGGCTGCTGAAGAAGAAATGAGGATCGGCCTGCGTATGACGCCAGGGCTCGCCCGGCGGTTAAGGAGGACGCAATGGCAGGCAGGAGAATTGTGGTGGGGCTGATGTGCGCGGCGGTGCTGGGGTGCAGCGCAGTGCTTGCGGCGGAGGCCGATCTGAAGGCCGCAGCCAAGTCGATCGTGGCCAAGCACGGCGCGGCGGTGGTCCCGCTCAAGGTGGTGACCAAGGTGACCGGGAGCCGCGGCTCGAGCGAGCACGAGGCGAAGCTGTTGGGAACGGTGCTCGACGCGACGGGGCTGATCGTCACGTCCAATTCGGTGGCGGACCCGGCGAGCGCCCAGAAGAAGGCCCGCCCGGAACTCACCATCGAGTCGGAAGTCAAGAGCGCGAAACTGATCGAGACCAAGAAAGACGGCACGGAGATCCCGCTGAAGGTGGTGTTTCGTGACCGGGACCTGGACCTGATGTTCTTGCGGCCGGAGAAGAAGACCACGCTCCCGCACCTGGGCCTGAAGAAGAAGGGCCCGGAACTGGAACTGGCGGACGACATCATCGTACTGTCGCGCCTCGGTGCCGTGGGCGACCGGCAACTGGCCGTGTCGCTGGGCCGGGTGCTCTCGGTGATCGACAAGCCGCGGAGGCTGTACGTTGCGAACGGCGTCCAGGCCTCCCTGGGCTGTCCGGCGTTCAGCGCCGAGGGCGGGCTGGTCGGAATCTTCGTGCTGCGCGTCACCCCGACACCGGGCAGACCGCAGATGCTCACCCCCATCCTTCCGATCGGCGACGTCCTGGAGGACATGAAGCAGATCGAGGCGCCGGAGGAGTAGCGGAGACGTGCCGTTCCGCCGGAACGGCTGGAGTTTGCTCTGCAAACTCCCCCGGCAGCTTTGCTGCCGACCGTTCCGCCGGAACGGCTGGAGTTTGCTCTGCAAACTCCCCCGGCAGCTTTGCTGCCGACCGTTCCGCCGGAACGGCTGGAGTTTGCTCTGCAAACTCCCCCGGCAGCTTTGCT
>CAZDHT010000018.1:0-36945 GCA_964505325.1 uncultured Planctomycetota bacterium
GCGGAGAGGTGCAAGGCGAAGACCGGCGTTCGCATCAAGCTCGACGTCGGCCGCCAGCAGCGTCTTGACCTCCGGGGTGTGCCCTCCCACCGCGGCTAGGTGAAGCGGGGCGACGCCGCATCGGTCCCGCACGCTCGCATCGGCTCCGTTTGCGAGGAGAAGCTGGACGACTGCGGAGTGGCCCCGAGCGGCCGCGGCGTGCAGCGCCGTGCCGCCGGAAACGTCCTGCGCGGCCACCGACGCCCCCGCATCGAGCAGTACCCTTGCCACCTGCTCGCGGCCCTCCAGTGCCGCCCAATGCAGTGGCGTACACCCCGTGGCGTCCTTCGCGTCGGCCGATGCGCCGCGGGCGAGGAAGCTCTTGACGGCTGAGACGTTCCCGTTGCGAGCGGCGTCATGAATCGAGGTCGGTTCGGGGGAGCAGCCGCCTGCGGCCAGGCCAATCAGGCCGAGGGCGACGAGGGCAATGGCGGGGTAACACTTCTTGACCATTCAAATGCTCGTCTTCTGCCGAATGTGCGCCCGCGCTCACCAGGGTGCTTCCACGGTCTTGAGGCTTTGGCCGGAAAGAGCCGAGAACGTCAGCATCTTGCGCGCCGGATCGGACCGCAGGTTAGAGATCATGTCGAAGCCGCTGCTGATCGGCTCGCCATCTTTCAGCACGTACCATTGGTTCTCGCGTTTCACCACGCATGCGATGGAGCGGCCGTCCGGGCTAAGGGTCAGGTCACGGAGCATTCCGGCCTCGATGGCGTCGCCGACCGGCTCGCCGTCCTTCAGAATCGTCCAGGAGCGCCCGGTGACCGCCACGGCGACAATTGCCGCTCGGCCGTCAGGCCCGAACACGGGACGCGTCATCCGCTCGAGGCTCTCGTACGACTTGCCGACCGCGCGGTCGTCCTTGATAATTGAATACGTCATGTCCGACATGACCACAAGCAGCACCGAGGCACCGTCGGGACTGACGCCCCATGTCTCGATCCGTTCGTAAGCGCTCGTGATCGCCCGGCCATCCTTCACCAGCACCTGTCCGGCGGGAACCTTGGCAATGAACAGCACCGACGTGCCATCGGCGGCGAAAACCGGTTTGCCGGCCCATTCGTACGCGTCGGGCTGCTCCTCGCCGTTGCGGACGAAGTAGAACTGGTCGTCTCGGCTGGCGGTGAAGGCGAGGTCCTTGCCGTCCGGACTAAATACCGGGCCGTTTACGTAGTCGTAGCGCTTCCCCACGGCGCCGCCGTCACGCATCACGGTCCATTTCCCGTCAGCCCTGGCCACATATCCGACCGATCCCTTCGGCCCGGCCGTCAGACCGGCCACATACTCGTAGCCCTTGCCCAACTGCTCCTTGCCGCGTGTGACACTCCACGATCCGTCCGAGAGCCCGGCAACGACAAGATCGCCGTCCGAAGTGACCACGGCTCTCTGGATGCGGTCGTATTCGCCGCTCGCCTTGACACCGTTCCGCGTGACCGTCTCTTTCCCATCGCTTCGCCGGACGGTTGTGAATCCCGTACCGTTCCCGTTGATCTGCGCGGGGCGGTCAACACCACGGTCGCAGCCGCACGCCATGCCAAGAAGCAGTGGCGCGGCAGCGATCAAGCTGGTGCACGATAGGCGCATATCGCATCCTCAAGTCCGTTCCACGAAATTATACGCATCTGGGGGCCAACCGCAAGGCAGGGCGTTCAGTGCTTTGGTGACCGGACGTACATGGTGTACCCCGTGCACGGGCATCGCGGTGTCTGGGCAAGCGGCGGCTGCAAGAGTTGCGTTCCGTGGGGCAGGTGGCCAAGAAGAGGACCGCCCCCGAGCGACGTGCACCCCCGATTGCCGTACCACTGCGGCTTCTATTCCGTTCCTATTTCTCCGCCACGTTGCTGATTCCGCTACGGTTCATGCTGTCGTCGAAGACGCGCACCGCGAAGTACTTTGCGTCGGCAGGCACGCCGCTCACCGTGAACGACTCCTGCGCTCCGGGGGCTTTGGGGGCCGACTCGCCGGACAGGTTCGTGGCCAGGAACCAGTTGCAGTAGTCTTTCTCTTTGAACTCATTGTAGATCGTCAGGAACGTGTCGTAGTCGACAATCCTTCTGTCGGAGCACTTGACCTGGTAGCGCAGCAGCCTGCCGCCCTGCTCGGCCGGAGCCGTGAAGGTGACCGTCGCCTTGTCGCCGTCCACCAACACCTTCAGATCCTTGACGGCCCCCGGCGCCCGCTCGTCCTTGCGCGGATGGCTCCATTCGTAGAACGTGCGTCCGGTCATATTGACGGATTCGCTGTGCACGCCGCTGACGTTGACCCACGTGCCCACGCCGCCGAGGCCGTGCATCTTCTTCGCGTTGTGGCCTCGGTGCGAACCACCCCACCAGTAGTCGTAGGCCCGCTGCTTGAGCAGTTTCTCGCCAGTGAGCGAGTAGGCCCGGGCGGTGATGTCCGGGTGGAACCGCGCGAGGTAGCCGTTGATCTTGATGCCTTCGCCCAGCTTGGTGTCCGACCCGCAGGCCCAACTGGCCTGGTCCCAGGCGAACCCGCGCGTGGGGAAGTCAACGATGAAGCTGCCGTACGCCAGGTTGTAGTGTTTCTTCTGGAAGAGGAGTTTGGCCGCCGCCTGGCCATAGGCGATGCAGTGGTCCATCACGTCTTCGTTGCCGGTCTGGCGGTAGCTGCACTCCAGCGCGGCGGAGATGTAGGTGTACATCCACGTGTGCGGGTTGACTACCGGCTGCCACTTGTGGCCGTCCTTGTCGACGAGGTACGAACCTTCCTGCCGGACGCCCAGTTCCTTCATCCTGGCCTCGCCCTTCCCGGCGGTGAGCGCATTGAAGCCCTTCCACTTCCTCTTGCTGCGCGGGATGCCGGGCGCCTTGGGCAGGCCGCGCAGCTCGGGCCGCGGCCGGCGGACGTAGACCTGCATGTAATGATCGTCGGCCTTGACGACGAACGGGTGGGTCGGCGCGGCCAGCCGGATCGCCGCGGTCAGGTAACAGGAGCGCGTGAAGTCGCGGCTGAAGTCGTTGGCCTTGCCGATGATCTTGCCCTTGGCGCGGACCTGGCTGTCGAAGTTCTGCTCGACCGAGTCGAGGGCGGCTTCGAGCGCGTCTCGCTCGCCGGTCAGGCAGAACCACATCGCCAGTCCGGATCCGTAGTTGTGGCAGTAGCATTGCTTGCTGTCGCTCAGGTTGTCGCATTCCTTGAAGTCACCTGCGCCCATCGCCATCTTGCCGAGATGTTTCATCGTCTTCGCCCGCCAGGCGCTGGGGGCGCCGTTGCGCAGGCCAGTGACCGGGTCCTTGCTGCGCTGCGGCTTGTTGCCCCAGCTTGGCCCGCCCTGGTTCCACCACACCGCGCCGTCTTTGTAGACCCAGCCGTCGGTCCGGAAGTTCTGCAGGTCCATGTTGTAGTTGGCCCAGCCCCGGGCGGCCCGAAAGAACGACCGCTGTCCGGTGCGCAGATACATCAGCAGCAGCGCCTCGGTACTGTCCTGCTCCGTCTCGTAGTGGTTGTCCATCCAGTGAATGTATCGGCCCGAGGGCATTCTCGAGCCGGGCGACTTCGGGACGCGGCGCTTGTCGTAGCTCCACTTCCACGAGTCGTAGCACTTCAGCTCGTCGGCTTGAGAGCCGAACTTCCCGACCGCGAAGCACTGGGTTTCGCTGTACCACTGGGCCGGTGCCATGATGTGCAGCACGTTGCGGTCGGCCTTAGCCCGCGCAGCCAGGTCGCCGCCGGCCAGGTCGATCACGTACTGCGAGCTGTGGTGCGTGCTGTCCATCAGCAACAGGTTGCGGCTGCGCCACGGCACCTTGCCGCCCGCCGCCTCTTCACGCGTGCCGATGCCCTTGAGCCGAAGGACGCCGTCCTTGGCCTCGACCTTGCGCGGCTGAATCTCGAAGTACAGGTCGTGCGCCGAGACGCCGCCGGCGCTGACCACGCCGTTCGCGCCCGCCGCGTCGCCGCCGCCCGCCAGCTTCAGGCTGATGAGCGACTCTTTGATCATGCGGAACGTGAACTGGTCGGGGTTGCTGTTGGCGAGGATGTACTTGACGCGGACGCGGCTCTGGCCGGCCCAGCAGGTGATCCATGCGATGTACTGCATCTTGGTCTGGTCGTCGCCCTGGAACCGTCCGGCCATCTTGATCGTCGCCCGCATTGGGCCCGCCTCGTACACTTCGATCAGCCTCGGCGCTCCGGCAGTGTAGGTCTTCACGTCGTCCAGGTTGGTGATGTCGGTGTAGCTGACCGACCCGCCGCCGGCGACCTTCTTACCGCCGGCCTCGGCGCTGGTGAACAGGCTGAACGGCGCGGTCTTGCTGATGGTGAAGCGGACCTTGCCGGTGTCGGCGCTGACCCCGGCATCGGCGTTGTCGACCTTCAGCGGCGCTGCCGGCGCTTTCGGGGCCGTGGAAGTGGTCAAGGTCAGTTTGGCTATCCCGTTGGCGGGCACGTCGAGTTGCGTGTCGACCAGTACCCAGCGCAGATAGCCCTTCCCGTCGACCACCAGCGGATACACCTGCGCGGGAATCGCGACGCCATCCTTGACCACCGCGAACGCCTGATCCTTCTTGAACACGCCCCAAGGCAGAGGCACCCCGCCGCAGGCCGGCTCGGCCTCGCGGGCCACGCCTGCCGGTTCGCGCACCGTCAGCTTCAGGTTCAACTCCGCAGCCCGCGCCGCGGACACGCCCATCGCCATCACACACGCCATCGCCACCAGATGTCTCATCTACAGTCCCTCATTTCCTTCGTTGTTCGAACAGCTATTTCCATACGTCGCCTTGCCCGTCGCACAGGTCGCTGCTGTATTCCGCATTATATCTCTTGGCCTCGTTGCCGCCAATGTACTTGAGTGCATGCTGCCACGCGGCGCGCCCGACGCCCTGAGCATCTGCAGGAACCTGGAAAAGTCAATCAGGGAAGCGGCCAAAACCGCCGGGGAAGGCAACGAGTTCGATCCGGCATACTCCTGCACGCTCTGCACCACGGCGCTCATCAAGATCAGGAAGCTGTCCGTGAAACGACGGTCAGGAAGTCGAACGGTACCTTGTGGGGATTCGTGAAGGCATGTGGGTCCCGAGAGTTGATAAGCCAGATCTCGCCCGCGTGCACCGTTCTTTCTTCCTTCCCGTCAGTCAGAATGCCTTTCCCCCGAAGGATGTAGTGCAGTTGCTCGTGTTTGTGCGAGTGGAGTTCGGTGACCGCATCGGGATCCAGACGGAAGTGTTTCAGGTTGAATTCGGCGCTCTGGCTGTCGCTGATGAGCAGCGACATCGTCGTCAAACTGAAACCGGGGCGATCAACTTCCTCAAAAGCCGACTCTGACGGATCAATTCTGATCATTGGTAGTCCTTATGTTCGTCCTCATTCGGGCGCTTGCGGCTTGACCTGCGATGCCGGGACTGGGGCCCTGGCCGGTTCAATTCGTCTCTCGCCTTTCTTCAGCGGGTTCGGCGCCTGATTGAGCAGCCAATGGGCGGTCGCGGGAAAGTCGCCCAGGGTACAGGCCTTGAGCAGGTTGTCGCCTTTGCCGTCGCCGAGAACCCGTCGCTTGTACTGTTCATCCCCGGTCAGGTGATAGAGCGCCGCGTATAGCGTGCAGAAATATGCCGGATCGAAGGCGTTGTCCTCTGAGGCACCCGCGCCGGCTTTCCTGGCCGCGGCTTCGAGGTCTTTGCAGATCTTCAGGGCCACAGGGTCACGATAGTGCAGCGCGGTCATGGCCGCGGCGCGGGAGAAGATTTGCGTGAACCACCAGTTGATCTTCCCTGACTTCGCCTTCTTCTTGGTCGGCTTGGCCACGGCGATCGGGATAGAGCTTTGGAGCTTGATCACATCATCAAGGCGCCGCTGGGCCAGAGGGTCGCCGGTAAGCTCCCAGTAACGTTCGAGGGCGCGCCACGACCAACCCGTGCGGCGGTGGGTCTCGGCTCTGGCATAGGCGGCCAGGGTCGCACCGTGACCGGCGATGATGCGCATGTTCTCAAAGGCACGCTGGTCACCGAAGAGCAGGTAACGGTCATAGACCAGATCCATGGTCATGTGGGCGTTATTGGGAAGCGCCCACTTGTTGCGATAGAACTTGCCCTCTGAGAACTTCCGGGTTTCAGCGTTTTCAGGCTGCGGCCGGGTAGCTCCGCCTTCACAGTTGAAGGCCCGGGAAAAGGTCTTTCGGTCACCGAAGCTGAGGGCATCAATGCCCTCAATGCGGTAGTTGCGCACGTCGCGGAAATTGCGACTGCGTCGGTTTCCGGCCGCAAGCCAGTTGCGGAAACCGGTCCAGTACCAGCGATAGAGGTAGAAGTCCTCCTTGATGGGCTGACGGGCGCCCTTGGTGGAATGCCCGCCAAAGGCCTGCCAGGAACTGCCGAGTACCTGCCAGCCGAAACCGTTGCCCCAGTACGCGTCGGCCGTGAGCCGTCGACGATTTCGGATTTCCATGTCATAGTCCGATCCGCCCACGACGGTCTTGATAAAGAAGCTCTTTGGAACGGAGGACGGGCCGAGGTCGGTGAGCGCACCCGTGGCGGCGATATGCTCAATCTCCGGACGCAAGAAGACCGGATACTCCCATGAGTCGGCGAACACGTGGCCATAGGGTCGGCCGCGGGCGTTCATGGCGTAGCCGCAGGGCTTGCCCTTGGCGTAGAACAGGTAATAGATCTCATAGCCCTTGCCACTGCCGTCTTCAACGTAGAAAGGAACCTTGCACTCCCGGGGGAAAGCTCCAAAGCGGAGGATGCCGTCGGCGTTCACGCTGGCGGCCTTTGGGAACTGCTGCCAGAAGTCACGAGAGTGCATCGCGACGCCGCCCGCGCTCTCGCCGGCGACAAGCGTGCCACGGGTACGGTCGCCAGTGGAGAGGATCTCTTCTCCCTTCTCTTTGGTATGGCGCAGGATCCTGTAGCCCTTGAAGCTGACCGTGCTGCCCTTCGGGAAGCCGGTACCGCCCGGTCCCCGGCCGCTGTAGCCCTGGCAGACCTGCCAGGATTCCGCGCCGTTGGAGTCCTGGTATATGGTGAGTTGACCGCCCTGCAGTCCCCCGCCAATGGGCGAAGATCCATAGGCGGTGTACCCGCCGGCACCGTTCTTGTATCTGAGCAATAGCGAGGCATCCTCGAACGTCGGCTCGCCGATGGACTCGGGCGCGTTGTTGCAGACCACGTAGTCCACCTTGACCGCCCGGCTCCCGGCGAAGAAGTCCATGAAGATGTCGAACATGTACATGCCCTTGCTGTACCCCTTGCCTTCGGGATTCAGGTGCCGCCCGCGGGCGCGCACCCGCACGCGCAGAGGCCCTTCTTCAATAACCTCGACGCTTTCGGTGCCGGCCGAGGAGTAATACTTGTTGCCGAAGGTGTCTTCCACCACGGAACCGGCTTCAGGCGTGGACTCGATGAGTTCCACTCCGTCGACTACCACCTTGTCCAGGAACGCGAACTCCTTGCGGCTGATCGTGAACTGGGCCGGACCGGTATCGATTGTCAGCCGGTCTTCGGTCTTCTTGACCGAGACCGGCTGTTCGGGAACTGCTGCCGCGGCATCTTTCGCCGGGCGCAGGTAGTACACGACCGAGTCGGATTTCCTGGCATTGGCCGCGAGATCGACGAGGATCCAGCGAATGGAGTTGTCCGCGCGCCAGTAGCGGGCCAGAACCCGGAACTGCGCGGGGACTTGAACGGCCTTGCCGGCGGCATCGGTCGTCCAGAGCCGAAGATCGCTCGCCTTCATCGCCTGACCGGGCAGAAGAGGGACCCCTCCGGAGACATGGCGCAGACCGCCCTGCCCCCAGTTCTCAGTCAGATTGAGTTTGATCTCCCAAGCCTGAGCATCACCGGCGAACAGAGCAATACCCAGGAAAAAGGCAACAACAAAAGTCTGAGCTCGATGCGTCATGAGTCTCCTCCAAAGAAGTTACAGCGACGGGCACTCGCCTGCAACCGAACGGGGTCAAACCTGAAATACCACGAATGCCCGCCTGCATCAGCCCTGCATGCTCCCCCGTTCAGAGCGGCCCTCTCCACTTCACGTCGACCGTCTCTTCCGCCTCGTACCCCAGCTTCACGCGCACAATACGCAGGTTGATCAGATCGCTCACATACAGGTATCTGTCGCTGACCGCCACGTAGCTCGGCCACGCCATGGGAACATCGCCGTCCTTCGCCCGGTCGTCCTGGTTGCCGTATCGGCCGAAAGCACCCAGCCAGTTGTTGTTGGTGTCAACCATCTCGATCCGGAACCGGCCGAGGTTCGGATAGAACACTCGCCCGAACGGATCAACATCAAAGCTAGCGTTCTCGCAGTTACACATCGGCTTCCCGCTGTCCCACTTGGCCGAATAGGGAGCATACCCGAAACGCATCCACTCGGCTCCTTGTACAGTGCCGTCGGCCTGCTTCCTGAAATGCGCGGCCGGGTAGCTGATGGGGATTTCGGGCTTCTTCAGCAGTTCTGCAGGGATCGTCCCTTTCGTGAAAACCGACTTCGAGTTCTTCTCTGTGTTGACGCCTTTCTTGAACCAGACGGCGCCGCCTTCAGGCGGGAACTTGATGATACTGCCGTACATGTAGTTGTGCGTGTCGTATTGCTTGACGAACGCCGTGTTCCGTTTGCCGTCGAAGAACTTCGGCGACACTCTGCCCCGCGGCTTCGCGTTCTCGGCCAGGTAGACATTGCCTCGGGCGTCGAGCCGGGGAATAGCCATGGCCGAGCATTGCCAGATGGCGGTGCGCTTGATCTTCCCATCCATCCCGTGAACGTTGAGGCTGGTGTAGAAGCCCACGCCGTCACCCCGTCCCCGCAACAGTCGCCAGTCGCCCGGAGGGTTCACGTAGATCTCGTTCCTGAAGACATCGAGGTTCTCCACCATTCCGAGGACCATCATGGTACTGGTAATGCCGGTCGGTTTGCCGATGCTGCTGGATGCTCCGTTCCAGTTGAGCGGCTTGCCGTCACGAGTCCAGCGACCAAGCCCCGCGCGTCCCGTCAGCGTTACCAGGTTGCCGTTCGGGGCGGGATTGACCTGTGCAGGGCTTCTGTTGGTGATCTTCGTGAACTCGATCTTCTGGATCTTCCCGGTATCTTCGTTTACCCGACGGTACCCTCCTGCAGCCGCGATCAGGTCGCCATGGCGGCGGTCAAAGGACAGTTGCTTGCCGCCCATACCCGATGGGTCTCTGCCGATCACGAGATCCTTACGGACCAGCAACTTCTTGCCGGTGTCGTCGATACAATGGACGGCGTTGTTCCTGTGAGCATCAACGGTCAACCAGATGCGGATCGGCTTCTCGCATGCGTCCACGGCGATGCGTTGGGGCTTCCTCGAGCCCGGCATCTTCGCGCGATAGAGTTCCTTCCCGCTCTTCAGGCTCTCGAACTTGATCAGTTCGCCGCCGGAGACGGTCACGTAGACCGCCCCGGTGCCCGCGTCAACGCCCACGCAGTTCGGCTTGGCGACCTTCAGTTCGCCCGCCACGCTCCCGTCCTTCTCGTCGAAGCCGACGACGCGGCCGGCGCCCGGATCGGCCACGTAGAGGATCCCGTCGGCGCAGGCGACCCCCAGTGGGGCGGTCAGCAGTTTGCCCTGCTTTCCAGGTGTGCCGGGATCGCCGGCGAAAGGCTTCGCGGCCCCGCGCGTTTTCAGGTCGATCCGGTAGACGCACGGCAGCGGCGGGCCGGATGCGCGGCTGGACAACATCTTCTTGCCCCGCCCCCCCTTGCCCGCGACCAGCACCGCCTTGTACAGGCCCGATACGTAGAGAAACCTGTCATCCTTGCCGATGGCGAGGGTCGCCGGGGTCTTGCACCACATGCCCGCGACCGTCGGCAGCGGGTCCGCCGTGAAGACAGGTTTGCTCAGGAAGGACTTGTAGGGCGAGCCGCCGTCGGCCGTCAGGCTGGCCAGCACCCCTCTCGTCATCATCCAGTGAACCGTGCCCTTGCTGTCCACGGCCGGGGTGGATTTCTTAGCCCGACCGCGACCCGACCCGCACACGCTGGGGTGGAAGCGCATCGACGCCCAGGAATGGATCTCGGGCACAAGGCGTCCGTCGTCGTCGCGCATCGTGCCCATGTTCTGAACCTGCTCGTACGCGATTCCCCCGGGAAAGGGAAGAACCATGCGCCGGTGCTTCCCGTCGCGCCCGAAGACCTTGATCTTGGTCCCGCCCATGTTGGGGTTGCCCACCCAGTCCCGGTAAAAGACGTAGAGGTCCCCGCCGGGGCCGGCTGCCACGTCATTCACTTCGGGGATTGCGTCCGGGCTATGGAACAGATACTTGTCGAATTCCGGCTTGAGGCCCAGGGCGACCCGGACCTTGAAGGGCCCACCCTTGGCAACCTTGCCGTCGTTGTCCTTCCCATCCCACGCCAGTGCCTGGGAAAGAGCACCTGGCTTGAGCGGGGCAGGCGCCTTGCGACCGAGCACGCCGGCGGCCAGATGCCGCACGATCTTCCCATTTGCGTCCAGGATGTACACGGCCACGTCGGTCTCTTGGTCGACCGCGAACGTGATCGTGATCTTGTCCCCCACCTTCGTTACGGCGGGTGGCGTCGTGAACTTGACCGGCTCCCGCTCAGCGGCGACAGCGGCATTCGCTCCTGCCAGCAAAAGCAGCGCGAATACCGCTCTCGTTACCTTCGTCATGTTCTATCCTCCGTGCTGGCGGCCACTTCATCGGCCGCGGGAGAAGGCTTCTCACTTGATCTCGACCATCTCGGTCGCGCAGTAGCCGAGCTTGACCTTGACTATCCGGCGATTGATCGTGTCGGCGACATAGGCATGCGTGTCGCTGACCGCCACGGTCAGCGGCCAAGCCAAGGGGATCGCCGGCTTCTTGACCAGCGCGTCCTTGCCACCAGAATCCTGGTTGCCGTACTTGCCGAAGGTGCCGATCATGTTGTTGGCGGCGTCGACGACTTCCACGCGGAACTGCCCGACGTTGGGATAGAACACGCGGCCGAACATGTCGACATCGAAACCGGCTCCTTCACACGAGCAAGTCGAAGACCCGAAATGGATGCTGTATGGCGAGAAGCCGAAGCGGTACCATTCGGCGCCCTGGAGTTCGGCCGTCCCTGGCCGCCATTTGGTCTGCCCGGTAGCGTGGGCCCCAACCTTGACCGTCGGTTTGGCGAGGAACTCCTTTGACGGCTTGCCCATGCAGCTCGAAGAGTTGCCCTTCGAATTGTTGTACCAGATGGCGCCGCCTTCAGGTGGGAACTTGACGATGCTGCCGTAGAGGTAGTTCAGCCATTGGCGATCTGACCCCTTGCCCTTGATCTTCCCATCGAAGAACTCGGGGAAGGTACGCCCCGGCGGAGTCACCATGTCGGCCACGTAAATATTGCCCTTGTGGTCGACCCGCAGAATCGCCCCGTGCGTGCACTGCCAGACGGCGGTGCGCTTGGGTATACCGTCGGAGCCCAGCACGTCCACAGTGTTGCGGGTCCCCCCGGTCACGGCAAACTGCTTCCTGTTGGTCAGGTAATTGGGCGGCAGGATCACATATATCTCGTCAAGGCTCCTTACCGCCAAGACGCGTTCCATGAAGTTCATGATGCCGTGGTAGGGGAACTTCGAAGTCTTCTGCCCCGGCCAGTTAAGTGGTTTACCATTGCGGTCATGACGACACACCCCGCCTCCCCAACTGCCCAATGTCACCAGGCTTCCATCGGGAGCGGGCACCAGTTGCGCGCCGATGCCGTTCTTGATTTTCAGACGTGCCTTGATCTTGTCGGTCTTCCCATCAATACGAAGCCAGCCGCCGTGCCTGACGTAGAGTTCATCGCGCCTGCGGTCGTAAGTGAGATCCCTGTAGACGCCGCCCCCATTGGGCGGGAGCTTCATTCTCTGGAAGGCTGAGCCTGTATCTTCCATGCAGGTCGGAGGTGTCTGGCCCCAATTCCCGGCGCTGGGCATCCATACGCGCACGGGTTTGGCGGAAGCATCCACGGCAATGCGGTGTACCCCAGCGTTGGGACTCAGTCCAACTTTCGGGAGGGCACACTTGTAGAGTTGCTGTCCGCCCTTGTCGAACTTGATCAGGTCGGCCGTCTGGTTCTTTGAACCGGTGTAAGAACAGACGTAAACAGCGCCCGTTGCGGGATCGATGCCGAGAGAATGCGGTGCCTTCACCTTGATCTCACCGGCGGGTGTCCTGTCGCTTTCCTTGAAAAGCACTATCCTGTCGGCCCCCGGATCGGCGACATAGAGAATCCCGTTAGCCACGGCCAGGCCGCGAGGTGTGCTCAGCAGCCCTCTTTCTTTGCCCGGGGTATCGAATCTACCCACAAAGACTTCGGCCGGGCCGCGCGTTTTGAGATCCGTGCGATACACGCACGAGTGCCAGGATCTGCTTCTTCCTTTCAAGCTGGCCACGCCGGCGAAGTAGATGTATCTTCCATCACCGCTGACCGCCAGGGCAAGGCGACCTCCGGCCTTCTTGTCGGGCAGGAGGTCCTCGCTCAGAAACGAGTCATACGGCACGCCGCCGTCGGCATCGAGACATCCGAGTCGCATCCCGGGAGCCATCCAGTATACGCGGCCATCCGGGCCGACCGCCGGCGAGGCGTGGCCGCCATACCGCCCCAGTCCAATCATATTCTGCCCGGGATAGAAGCTGAACTTCAGGGCCTGGTAGATGCGCGGGACCAGGTCACCATCTCTGGTCAGGTGAGGCGCCAGCGGCTTGACTCTCTTGGGGTCTATGTCCGCAGGGAAGGGCCAGATCGCCTTGAGGTGCTTGCCGTCGCGATCGAGGATCTTGATCTTGTGACTCCACCAGTGCACAAGCCCTTCGTCCTTGTGAAAGACGTAGAGCCTGCCCTTGGGCCCCACGGCAAGGGCGTCGATGCGCCCGGTAGATCTGGGGTTGCCCAGCAGGAAGCCGTCAAACGTCGGCTTGAGCGCCGCGGCCACTCGGACCTTGAACGGCCCGCCGATTGCTGGCTTGCCGTAGTCGTCCAGTCCGTCCCACTCCAGCGACTGAGACAGCCCGGGCTTCAGCGGCGCGGGCGGGGCCGTGCCAAGCACCCCGGCCACCAGATGCCGGACGACCTTGCCGTCCTTGTCGAGCACATAGACGGCGATGTCCGTCTCGCGGTCAACGGCGAACGTGATCGTGATCTTGTCCCCCACCTTCGTTACGGCGGGTGGCGTCGTGAACTTGACCGGCTCGGGCTCGGCCGCCATTGCCATTGTCGCGAACAGAGGCAGCACAAGCAGGGAACGCCACAGCGACCTGGCCATGGGAATCCTCCTCTTCTAGTTGACCTCGCAGGTCACGTCGGCCGCATAGTCCACCCGAATCTTCGTCACTCGCTGGCTCAGAACGTCTGCCGTGTAGATGTTCCGGTCGGTCACCGCCACGGAATTGAGATACGTGAAAGGAATCTCCGGCTTGGCCCAGGGACTCTCGGGATCATCCTCCTTGCGCGGGCGCAGTCCGCCGGTCTCCTCGTCGCGAATCCAACTGTACGGTCCGCGGTTGTCACGATTGCCGTAGGATCCGAAGCGATGGATTTCATTTCCGTTCGTATCCAGCACCACCACCTGGAACTGTAGCATATCCGGGTAGAAGACCCGGCCGAAATCGTCCACGTCGAACGAGCTTCCGTTGCAGTGACATATCTCAGGCTGTATCGGGGAAAAGCCAGGCTTCCGCCACTTGGCGCCTTCGAGGACACTGTCCTTCTTGATCGGCCCGCGCCACTGGATCGTCGAAACGGTCTTGCGGTTCATGTTCAGCTTCGGGGGCGTGAGGCCGAAGTTCTTCTTGTAGCGCTCCTGCGAGTGCATCCAGACCGCGCCGCCTTCGGGCCCGAACTTGACGATGCTGCCATACTCCTTGCGGTTGTGTTCCATGAATCCCTTGCCCTCGGGCAGGTATCCGTCGCCGTCGAAGACGCCCTCGGCCATGTAGATGTTGCTGTTGGCGTCCACGCGCGGGCCGTAAGAACGGTCGGAGCACTCCCAGATCACGGTGCGCAGGAAGTTGCCGTTCTTGTCATAGACGCCCACCGTCATGTGGCCGTGGTATCGCCCGCCGCGCATCTTGAAGTAGATGTTGCCCTTCCGGTCGATGGTGAAATCGCGCTCGTTGCCGCTGGTGCCCGAGGTCCAGATCGGCAGGCCCTTCCCTTTGCTCAGCCACTGGGGGATCTCATGCGTGCCCGCGTAGGCCAGCTTCTGTCCCTCTTTGGGCTGCCCCACGACGACGGGAGCTCCCTTTTCGTTGCGGGTGTAGACCAGAGCCTTGGGGGCAACCGTCTTAAAGGGCACGGGAGCGCCCTTCAGCGTCCGGCGGCAGATAGACCTTGCGAAGTAGTACAGCAGGCCGTCAGGCCCCATGCGATCGGCCCCGCCCGGAGAGCTGATGATTGCACCGGTCCGGTCGTCAATAATGCGCGCGGTCTTGGAGCGATGCGTCGGCCTGCTGACGATGTAGCGATGCGTCGGATCACTGGTGAGCACCCACGAGATGTAGACCCCTTTCTCCGCCTCCCTCACGCCTTTCTTCTCCGGCATCATCTCCTGGGCGCTCCGGAAGTCCGAGAACTTCGCGCCCAGATCATCGACGAAGGCCAGCTTGCTCGCCAGCGGCGAGGTCAAGAAGTTCATACTCACCGGATGCATGTTGATGCCCATCCAGATTCGCGGGGTCTTGCCCCACGCGTCCAGCGCCAACATCCACAACCGTTCGTGGTTCTTTGCCGCGGTCTTGGCCCTGGGCAGAGCCAGCCGGCCGGTGAGCTTCGGGTCGTCCGCGCCGCTGAACTTCAGCAGTTCCGAAGGGGCCCTGGCCAGGCTCTGCACGTAGATCGCGCCGGTGCCGCGATGGACGCCCACCCAGCACGGCTTGGCCACTTTGAAGGAGCCTTGCCACTTGCCGGTCTTTTCGTCGAGGACCACAACGCGATTGTTGCCCAGGTCGGCGATGAAGACCTTTCCCTTGCCATCGACGGCTACCGCGGCGGGACTGCCGAGATGGCTCTGGTCCGCTCCGGCCTTGCCGGGATCGCCGAAGAACGGCTTCAACTCGCCGTCGCGGGCCACCGGCAAGCGGTAGACCGCATGCAGATTCCCGACCGGGCGGCCGTTCTTGGGGTTGGCGGCCGACAGGCCGGTCACGAAGGCCGTCTCGGGGTCGGCGTCGCTGAGTGCCAGAGACCACGAGGCGTTGACTTTGGCCACGCCCTTGCCCGTGAGCTCGAACGCGATGGGCGTGGCGGACCGGATCGTCGAGGCGAACTTGTTTCCCGTCGACTGGCCGTCCGGGCCGATCGTGGCAACACCGAGTTGCAGCTTGCCCTTGCTGCTTCGTATCCTGCACAGCATGACCAGCCGGCCTTTCGCGTCGACCGCCGTGATCTGGGTCCGGTGTCCCACCGGCATGTGGGGGATGTCGGTAGTCATATCCGTGTGGGGCCAGTAGCGGAGAAGCTGCCGGCCGTCGTGTCCCTGCCGCGGCTTCCAGCCGCGGGCGTCGCTCTTGCTGAGCTGCCCTGGAAAAGGCGACACAGTGCCGGCATAGCGGCCGTCGCGCGTGTATCTCTGGATCTCGTGGTATCCGCGCTGGCTTCCATGGATCTTGGCGACCATCGCATACACGCCACCATCGGGGCCGATGCCCATGCCCTGGATTTGCCAGAGGAAGTGATAGGGCTCGCCCGGCTTCTCCAGCGGATAGCCGGCATGCTTCACCTTCATGCCCGCGGCGACCCGGACGTTGACGGGGCCGCCAGCGGCTGCCCTGCCCAGGTCATCCTTCCCGTCCCATTCAATCGACTGGGACAGCGAGTTCGGCTTGAGTGGCTCGGGCGCGTTCTTGCCCAGCATGCCGGCGACCAGGTGCCGCACGACGGCGCCCTTCGCGTCAAGCACATACACCGCGATGTCCGTCTCGCGGTCAACGGCGAACGTGATCGTAACCTTGTCGCCCACCCTCGTGGCGGCGGGTGGCTTGGCGAACTTTGGCGGTGTCAGCTTGTCGGCGGCGGACACGGCCCCTGCCGCGAAGAGGAGCAAAAGCGCGGAGCACAGCAGCGGCTTGAGCATGGGGCTCTCCGTTACTTGACGGCGCAGGTTGCCTCGGCTTCGTAGCCCAGCTTCACGCGCACAATGCGCAGGCTGATCGAGTCGCTGACGTACGCGTACTTGTCGCTGACCGCCACGTAGGCGGGCCAGGCGAGCGGTATCTCCGGCGTTTTCACCGTCGCGTCTTCGCCGCCGGAGTCTTGGTTGCCGTAATGGCCGAAGCTGCCGATCCAGTTGTTGTCGGTGTCGACCACCTCAACCCGGAACTGGCCGAGGTTGGGGTAGAACACCCGGCCGAAGGGATCGACGTCGAAGCCCGAGTTTTCGCAATGGCAGAATGCCACGCCCCCGTGCTTCATCGAGAACGGGGCGAAGCCCAGGCGCATCCATTCCGCGCCCTGGACCGTGCCGTCCGAAATCGTGCCGCAGGCGTGGGACGGGTAGCTGAACTTCATCGTCGGCTTCTTCCGAATCTCTTCGGGAACGTCCCGGACCGCGAGTGAGCCCTTCTTGGCTCCGGTGTAATACATCGCCCCGCCCGACGGCGGGAACTTGATAATGCTTCCGTACATGTAGTTGTACGAGTTCCGGTACGACTTCAATTCCGCCTCTGTCCCGAACTTCTCGTCGAAGAATTTCGGACAGAAGCGTCCTCTGGGCTTGACGGGCGAAGCGACGTAGACGTTGCCTTTGGCGTCTACCCGCGGATTGGCGCGAGCCACACACCCATAGACCGCGATCCGCTTGAGCTTACCGTCCATGCCGTGCACTTGCAGGTTCTTGCTCCCTGACTCGGAGCTGCCGAAGTTCACGGCGTAAATCTCGCTGCCGCGGACCGCCAGGTTGCCGACCGGCCCGAGGGTCATCACCACCTTGGTGATACCGGTGCGTTCCGGCTTATTGTCCGGCGCGCCCTTCCACGCCAGTGGCTTGCCGTCGCGCGTCCAGCGCTCCAAGCCGATCCGGTTGCTCATCGTGACCAGGCTGCCGTCCCGGCAGACCACGACCTGTCCCTTGACCTTCCCTCCGAAGGTGAACCTCTCGGACAGCTTCCCGGTCTCTTCGTTGATCCGCCAGTAACCCCGCACGTAAAGCTCTCCGAGCCTGCGGTCAACCGAGAGGTCCTGCGGGATGCGCTGCCACTTGGACATCCGCGGGAGGAACCCGTCGTCCACCGTCAGCTTGGCGCCCTCGTCGTCCACCGCGCAGGCCCGGTAGTGCTTGAATGCCTTCACCGCCAACCAGATGCGGACCGTCTTCCCGGAGGTGTCGACGGCCATGCTGTGGTTCATGATCTTGGTGTGGCTGCTCCTGGGCAAGGCGGCGCTGCAGACCTTCTTGCCGGTCTTGATCCCGTCGAACTTGGTCAGGGTCGGGGCCACGACCTCGGCCCCGCCGGTCACGTAAAGCGCCCCGTTCCGCGGATCGACCCCGACGAAGTTCGGAGCGGCGACCTTGATCTCCCCAACCACGCTGCCGTCCTTCTCGGAAAAGGCGACGACGCGGTTCGCCCCGACATCGGCCACGTAGACGACGCCGCCCGAACAGGCCACGCCTCTGGGCCTCGTCAACAGGCCGCCCTTCGCGCCCGGCTTGCCGGGGTCGCCGGCGAACAGCTTCGGGGCGCTCCGGGTGGCAAGATCCACGCGGTACACGCAGGGAAGCGGTCTCTTCAGCTTCTTCCCCGCGCGATGCAGGCCGGACACATACAGGTATTTGTCGTTCTCGCCCACCGCCAGACAGGCCTGCTCGCTGCCGTACCTGGCATTCGTCTGCAGATCCTTGTCGTTCGGGAAGAGCCGCGGGCCGAAGAACGTCTTGTAGGGGCAGCCGCCGCGAGAGTCCAGGCTGGCGATGCGCCCGCCCCGGATCAGCCAGTGAACGCCGCCCTTGCTGTCCACCGCCGGGCTGGCGGTGTGCAGTGTCCGGCCGCGCACGTAGGTCACATCCGGCAGCAGGCTCAGCGTCTGGTAGTTCTGCAGCCGGGGGACCAGGCGCTTCTCTTCGTCCTGGAAGGCGTCCAGCGCCTCGACCCTCTCGTGGGGCAGGTCCGCCGGGAAGGGCATCAGCATGCGCTGGTAGTGACCATCGCGGCCCCACACGCGGATCTTCAGCCCGCCCTGATTGCCGTTCGAGACCGAGTCGCTGTGGAACAGATAGACTTCGCCGCCGGGCGCGGCCGCGACGGTTTCGAGCCTGGGGAGCGCATCCGGGTTGTACATCAGGAACCGGTCGAATGTCGGCTTCAGCCCGGCCGCCACACGGACCTTGAAGGGCCCGCCGACTGCCGGCTTTCCATCGTTGTCCTTACCGTCCCACTCGATGCTCTGTTCGAGGCCCGACTTGAGCGGTGCCGGCGCGTTCTTGCCCAGTACGCCTGCGACCAGATGCCGCACGACCTTGCCGTCCTTGTCCAGGACATAGACGGCGACGTCCGTCACGCGGTCGACGGCGAACTCGACCTTGACCCTGTCGCCCGCCTTTGTGGCAGTCGGGGCCTTGGCAAACTTGACCGGCTCCGTGGCAGCCATCGCCGCGGCCGGCAAGAGCATCAGGACCGATAGGATCATTCCTCTCATTGCTTCCTCTCCATCTTCTCCATCTTCGCGGCAGCCTCGGCCGCGAACGTTTTGGCGATTCGGAGTATCCTCAGGTTGGCCGCATCGGCCACATAGATGTAGTTGTCCGTCACGCCCACGCTGGTCGGCAGAGCCATCGGGACGTCTTTGGTCGGGACCAAGTCGCCGTCAAGGCCGCCGGTCGAGTCGCGGTTGCCCCATGTGCCGAAGTGGAGGATCTCGTTGCCGGCGTTGTCCATCAGCGTGACGCGCGGCTCAATGCTGGTCGGGTAGAGGATCCGGCCGAACGGGTCGACGTCGAACCGCGCGATGTGATGAATGCACTTGGCGTCGAACGCGCCGAAGTTGACCTCGTAGACTTTGTCGGGCGCCGTCGGGGCCTTGGGGAACAGGTTTCCACGATCGAGCGTCCCGGTCGGGGCGTATCTGATGATCTTGGTACAGCCGAGCCGGCCGCCGTGTCCGGCGAAGCGGTCGCCATTGAACACCGGCGGAATCTTCCATTTGCCATACATGGCGCCGACGTACAGGTTCCCCGCCAGGTCGAACTTGACGCACCCGAACGCGCCGCCGGTCTTGGCCAGCACCGTCGACTTCCAGGGCGCCTTCGCTTCAGTGCCGTGGAAGAAGAACAGTTGAGCCTTCTGGTCCAGCCCGGCGATGTTGCCGTTGGGCGCGACGCCGAAGCCGAGGTCGCTGTTGCCGGTGAAACACCACTCGGACCACAGCCGACCGGTCAGCCGGTTGGTGTCGCCCGCCTTGGCCGGCGGGCAGCCTTTCTTATCCAGGTACCACCGGAAGACGCCGGAGTTCTTCTTCCAGACCGATCCGCCGGGGTTGCTGTAGAGGAACCGGGTGTGCGAGTCGATGGCGATTGAACCGGCCGAGACCGGCAGCCGGACGAACTGGGGGTGCTTCCAATCGCTGACGCCCCAGAAACTGGAATGATTGTCGCCGACGTAAGCCGTCTCGGTCGCCCGGTCCACCGCCAGGCGATCAAACCCGGTGCAGCCCTGCTCGGCGGTCAGCTTGCGGAAGCTCTTGATCAGCGTGAAGTCTTTGCCGTCGTCCTTGTAGATGTTGACCGGTAGCTCCGTGTAGGCCACCCACACGTTCGTGATGTCTTTCTTCTCGCGCAGCACCACGTACGAGCGCTTGTGCTGGCTGGTATACCAGGTGTGCGCCAGGTTCGGCAGCGAGACCGACGGCTTGTCGTCCTTCTCCCAGTTGTCGAACTTGACCATTCCCATCTGGCCCGCGCCCGTATGTTCGCAGCCATAGCGCGTGGTCACGTACAGCGCGCCGGTCCGAGTGCTGACCGCCACCGCGTCGGGATACTTCACCGGGATCTTGCGGATGACTTTCGCGTTCTCATCCAGCACCAGCACACAGTTGTCCAGCCGGCTCGCCACGAACACGTGGCCCTTGTCATCGACCGCCACGCCGTGCAGCGCCGCGTAGCTCTGGTTGCCGCCCAGGGACGACTGGCGCCACTTGGTCCGGCGGGTGCTGAACGACTTGATCACGGCGTCTTTGTCGAGGGCGAAGAACGGCGTGGCCGTGCGCGTCGCCACGTCGACCTTCCACACCTGGCCGTCGAGCCAGAACCCCTCGCGGACCGGCGCGCCCTTGTTCTTCCGGTCGGCGGCGTAGAAGCCGCTGAGATAGTAGAATTTGCCGTCGGGCGACATACAGGTGAACACCGGCCCGAACGCCGACGTTCCGCGGGGTCCGAGCGGCGGGTCCTGTACCAGCGAGCCGCGGGTCTGCTTCGACGCCGGCGGGATCGTGCCATCAGTGTTGATCACCAGCCGGCTCAGCCCGTTCCACATCACGAGCGTCTTCGGGTCGGGCGTCGGCATCATCCGGGCCATGCCCAACTCGGGGTCGATCAGCGTGGTGCTCACCGACGGATCGGTCAGTCGGTTGTAGCGTAGGGTGTATGTGCCGTCGGGCTTGACGTGGATGCCCCAGCCCTTCATCGCCGCGGGATCCTTCCCCGCCGGCGGCGGAAAGACGGTCCGCTCGTAGTTGCCGTCGACGTCGTAGCACCGGATCGCGACCGGCCCCAGCGTGCTCGAATGGCCGGCCACGTACACCTTGCCATCCGACTTCAGCGCCACCCCGGTCAACCCCCAGCGTCCGTGGTCGCCGTGGCTGCCAAGGAAGTACATGTACGGCGTGCCGCCCGCGATCTGCTCGAGCTTCACGCCCATCCCCACACGAACGCGGACCGTGCATGCCGACGGATCGGCGACCGCTTGGCGATAGTCATCCTTCCCGTCCCATTCGATGCTCTGCTCGAGGCCGGGCTTGAGCGGCGCCGGCGGGTTCTTCCCCAGTACGCCTGCGACCAGATGCCGCACGACCTTGCCGTCCTTGTTCAGGATGTACACGGCCACGTCCGTCTGCTCACTGACCGCGAACGAAATCTCGGCCCCGCCTCCCTTCCGGACCACGACAGGCTTCTCTGTGAATGCCGGGGCGGCGTGGCACATCGTCATTGAAATCAACCAAAGGGCAAGCGTTCTTCGAATCATTCCCGTCCTCTTTCCCGTTTCAATCCCCAGGTCCACTTCACATCCACCTTTCCATCCGCGGCAGAGCTCGGAAGACGCGACCGCGGCGCTGCTCCTTCAGGTCCTCAGGTTCTGAGAGACGCACACGTCGCCTACAAAGGGCACGCCGTCAGGCCGTTGCGTTACCTCCACGAAGGGCGCCGGAACGCTCTGCAGTATACGACCTTCGTGGCCTACTCCCCTATGCCCTTTGACATGGACTTCGAAATGCAGGTGCGCTCCCTGCCGCCACCCGGGCTGCGCCGCCGCCAGCCAGGTCAGAAGCTCGCCCTGCCGCACAGGCTTCCCCACTTCGATGGGCAAGTCCTCTGTTCGCACGTGGATGTACCAATCCGTGGTGATCACTTCCTCGTACGGGGCGGCTTCCGCCCGGCGCACGCGGACCACCGACCCCTCGATGGAATGGACGACCCCCGCGCGCGCCGCCAGCACCGGGAAGCCCGCTTCGGCAAGCCAGTCGAACTCGTAACCTTTGTGATCGGTATAGCAGGGGCGATTGAACGCTCCGTCGCCGACGGTCAGGGCAACCCCCGCATCCCACGGGAGCTTGTACAGCCTGTCCGAGGATTCAGCGGGATAGAAGCAAGCCGGCCCCAGGTTGGACGGCGGATCCACCGGTGCATAGTCGCTTGTCATTCAGGCTCTCCTCCCGCCCTTTCGATGAACGATGGCGGTGGCGGACGATCGGGCAGTCTTTCCTCAGTATACGTGTCCGCGATCACTTCACCAGCGCCGTTCCCGTCGCGACAAAGGTCTTGGTAATGCGCAGCAAACGGCAGTTGCCAATGTCCCCGACATAGATGCAGTCGTCGGTTGCATCCGCACCGGCGCCTTGGGCGCTGTTTCGTTCGTCCCCACAGCCCGTCAGTCCGGCAGGGGGTCGAGCCACGGGTTGGAGTCGGCCGGCCACAACACGCCGGACGGATCCTCCGTCACCGCAATCCCGGGATCGTAGCCTGCCGTCCGGTAGTCCGGGTCGGCTTGGGGGCCGTAGCCGAGCTCGGCCAGCCGGCGGCGGAACTCGCCCATGCATCCCGCCAGGGACGGGTCACCGGCCAGGTTCTGCGTCTCGCCCGGATCACCGGCCAGGTCGAACAGGACCTCCGAGATGTCCTCGCCGTAGTACTGGTACTTCAGGCTGCCCTGCTTGATCATGACGTGATCGCGATGGCGGCGCCGGATCTGGGAGACCGCCTCGTCGGACCAGCCCGCCGTGTCGCCGCGCATGAGCGGAACCAGCGACCGGCTATCGAGCCCCGGCCGCGCGGGAATGCCCGCCAGGTCGCACAAGGTCGCAAACAGGTCGCACAGGCTAACGTTCTCGTTCACGACGCGCCCGCCCTCAAACCGCGACGGCCATCGAATCACGAGCGGCACCCGCACGCTGCCCTCGTAGAAGCGCGCCTTCTCCCAGATGCCGTGCTCCCCCAGCATCTCGCCGTGATCCGAGAGATAGATCACGATCCACTCATCGGGATCCTGTCCCGCCGCCTGCAGCGCATCCAGCACCCGGCCGTAGACCGTGTCGATCGTCTCCACCATGCCGTAGTAGGTCGCCGTGGCGCGCCGGATCTCGTCGTCGGTCAGGTTAACCGGCGTCTCGATCTGGCTGAGCGAAAGCACGGGGTGCGCACACGGCTCGTCACGGAAGATGGGGACCTGGTCCAGGTAGTATTCGAACAGCTCCGGGCGGGTCTGAAACGGATAGTGCGGCTGGACGAGACTGACCTTGAGCATCAACGGCCGACGGCCGGCCGACGGCCCGTTGAAGAACTCTCGCACGAAGAACTCCGCGTCTTCGCACGAGCGCAGGTCGAACCGCTGGTACTTTCCGCACTCCCCGCGCGCCGCCTTGACGAAGGCCTCATTGCTCCTCTTGGCCCCCAGGAACGTTGGTCGATAGCGCGTGTATTCGTCGCGAATCAATCCATCCGCGAACTTGTCGAGAATCTCGGCATCGGGATTCAGGCGCCGGGTCCAGCCCTGCATCTGGTCCGGGCCGACGTGGTGCAGCTTGCCTGCACAGACCGTGCGGTAGGCGTGCTGCGCGAAACGGCGGGCGAAGGTGTGATAGCCGGGCGCCAGATCCATCCAGGCCCCGTCGCAGCCGCATGTCTTCGGGAGCTGTCCGGACATCAGACACTGGCGCGCCGGCACGCAGATCGGCGATGGAGTGTAGGCGTTGCGGAACACGACACCGGTCCGGGCCAGCCGGTCCATGGCCGGCGTGCGGATCACCTTATTCCCGGCGAACCCCGCCAGGTCGGCGCGATGCTCGTCGCTCATCAGGATCAGGATGTTAGGTCTGCTCAAGAAGTTCCTCTTCCCTCTATCGAAAGGCCAGATCGTCTTGTCCGGCCGTCTCTTCGCACATCCGAAAAGGGGTTTCCCGCCTACGGAAGCTCCACTTCTTTCACATCCACGGTTTCCGTCGCGACAAAGGTCTTGGCGATGCGCAGCAGGCGGCAGTTGGCCATGTCTCCGACATAGATATAGTCGTCGGTGGCGTCGACGCTGTTGGGCCAGGCCAGGGGGATGCCCTTCGTGGGCACGAGGTCCCCTGGCAGCCCGCCCATCGAGTCGCGGTTGCCCCAGGTTCCGAAGCGGACAATCTCATTGCCCTCGTTGTCGATCACCCCGACCTTCTGTGCGATGTTCGTCGGGTAGTATATCCGGCCCCAGCCGTCGATGCCGAAGCGTGGCGTGCGGAACCATCTGTTTCCGTATGCGCCAAGGGGCACATCATATGTCTTGGCCGGCGCCTTGGGGGCCGTGGGGTAAAGGTCGCCATCGGCGAGCGTGCCCGTCGGCTCGAACTTGACGATGATGCCCATGATCCGCTTGATCAGTTTCTCCCTGGCGAACATCTCCGGAATGTTCTTGCCGGCCTTCTGAATGCCTACATACAAGTTGCCCCTACGGTCGTAGCGGATTGCACCCAGTCGGCCTCGTAGCTTCATGTCCAACGCCTCCCAGGGGGTCTTGATCTCGTTGCGCTTGAAGATGCGCAACTGCCCCTCCGCAAAGACGTTCTTTTCCTTTGCAGAATTCGAACGGTCGAGGGTGGCCAGGCTGCCGCCCGGGCCGATGGCCAATCCACGGTCACCGTCGCCCCACGTGATGTGCCAAGCGGCCTGAATGTTGTTGTCCGTAACAGCGTTGCTTCCGGTCTTGCCAACCGCGGCAGGGGCCAGGTATTCCTTCGCTCCGTCCAAGCGGTAGCGCTTCATCGAGCCGGCCCAGCCAAGCCCTTTGCCCTTGTGTCGGCAATACAGAAGCCGGTTTCTCGGGTCTATGGCGACACTGCTGGCCTTGATCGGCGACTTGTCCTGCAGGCGGCAGCGGACGAACTGCGGTTCTTTCCAGTCTGTCACTCTGAAGAGTGCCCCGTAACCGTCGGGGATGTAGACGGCTTCCGTTTCCGGGTCCACCGCGATTCGCTGAAGGTCCAGGCATATCTGCCCGGATGCCTGAAAGAAGTTTTTGCGAACTTCAAAGCGGTTGCCCAGGTCTTTGTAGATGCAGACCGGGATACTGTGGTAGGCGACCCAGACATTCACCTCTGAGCCATCCTTGCTCTTGGTGGCAAGGACGAACGATCTGCCGCCCACCGTGTATTCATGGCCTGTCCCGGCGATATCCAGGGACACGGAGGGCTTGTCGTCCTTCTGCCAGTCGGCGAACTTCACCAGCCCGATCTTGCCTCCTGAAGTGAAACGGTAGGCATCGGTTCCTTTGATGTCTGCAGTGCAGTGGAACTTGTTCGCGCGAATCGTCACATAGGCGCTCTTCTCGTCGGGTGACAGGGCAATGGCATCCGGGTACTTGACCGGCAGCGTGCGCAGAATCTTGCCGTCGGGACCCAATACCAGCACCCGCTCGTGCTGACGGTCGCAAAGAAATACGCGGTTCTCACGATCAACGGCCACCCCGTGAAAGGCAGCGTAGCTTCCCAGTTTCGATCCGATTGGAGATTGAGCGCGTTTCTGGAGATCCGTGATGACTGCTTTGGAATCCATGGCGTAAAACACACTGGCCTTGGCGGTTGCCAGGTCCACCTTCCAGACCGTGCCGTCACGCCAGAAACCACCAGGTTCTATCTTCCTGATGTTGCCGCTTGATTGGTATCCCCTATATATACCGCTCAGAAACATGCTCTTGCCGTCTGCTGAGAGGGCGCTGAATACTGGCCCTGCTATGGTGATTCCCGGGCCATTCTTGACATTGCCTTTCTGCATGTCCGGCTCAAGGACCAACGCACGTGTTTCTCTTGTATCGCAGGAACCATCGACTCCAATCTTCATAACCTGAGTTTTTTTGTACACCAGGAGACTGTCCTTGCCCGGCGACGGCAGCAGCGAAGGAAGTCCGCCGGTCATGCGGTCGCCAACCATTAGCGTCTGCGAGATGCCTGCCGAATTTGTCACCTTGAACTTGGGCGTGTAGGTTCCGTCCGGATTCGTATAGATGCCCCAACCCTTCATTTTCTCGACCGGCATACCGGCCGGCAGCGGGAAGACTGTTCTCAGATAGTTGCCATCTGCATCGTACGCGCGCAGTGCCGGTGGCCCAATGAAGGAACTGTTGCCCAGCACATATACCGTGCCGTCCGGCTTCTGCTCCAGGCCGGTCATCTTCCAGACGGTGTGGTTATGCTGGTTCATGTCGTCCGACAGATAAGCGTAGGGATCGCCGCCGACGA
Source organism: uncultured Planctomycetota bacterium (assembly GCA_964505325.1). GTDB lineage: Bacteria > Planctomycetota > PUPC01 > PUPC01 > PUPC01 > CAZDHT01. The sequence goes on from CAZDHT010000018.1 coordinate 25,894, forward strand.
TCTTGTCCAGCTTCACGCCCATCCCGGCGCGCACGCGAACCCTGAATGGTCCGCCCTGCGCCCGCTCGCCATAGTCATCCTTGCCGTCCCACGCGATGGATTGCGCCAGGCTTTCCTGCAGGGGCACGGCATGCTGTGCCCCCGCACCAACAACTCCAGCCGCCAGGTGGCGTACCACCTGGCCCTTTGCATCGAGAATCGCAACCTCCACATCCGTCTTCACAGAGACCGCGAAGGAAATGGTCGTCTTGCCGTCTGCCGTCTCGACGGTCGGGGCCTGCGTGAACTTGACTGGCTCGCGCTCGGCGGCGACAGTTGCATTCGCTCCTGCCAGCAGAAGCAACACCAGAACCGTTCTGGTTGCTCTCGTCATTGCGCGTCCTCCAAGTCGGCCGTATCTCTGTTGGCCATCCCTGCGAGCTCCTCACTTGATTCCAACCGTCGCCGACGTCTCGAACGTCTTGGCCAGGCGCAGCAGCCTGATGTTGTTCATGTCCGAGACGTAGATGTAGTCGTCAGTCGCGTCCACGCTGTTGGGGCATGCCATGGGGATGTCCTTGGTCGGCACCAGATCGCCTTTGAGGCCGCCCATGGAGTCGCGGTTGCCCCAAGTGCCGAAGCTTAGAATCCGGTTGCCTTCGTTGTCGATGATTCCGACCCGCGACTCCACCCCACTCGGGTAGCAGATGCGGCCCCAACCGTCTACGCCGAAACGCGGGGTCTTGTAGGCGCCCGGCATCGGGCTGTAGTGGACGTCGTAGACCTTGGCCGGTGCCAACGGCGCCTTGGGGTAGAGGCAGCCGTCCTTCGGCGAGCCCGTCGGCGCGAACTTGTAGATACGGGCCGTGACGCGGCGATAGGTCGGGTCCTTGGCGTACCCCGGCGGCACATTCTTGACCTTGCCGTCATTCACGCCTACGTAGAGATTGCCGCAGGGATCGAACCTGATGCCCCCGGAGGTGGGTCTCTTGCCCGGATGGTGTTCGAAGAACACCGGCTGCCACGGGGCCTTCGCCGGGTCGGGCTTCCAGTAATTCACGGGCCCGCTGTAATCGGCCTTCCTGGTCAGCGCGATGCCCAGCGTTGCCAGTCCCCCATCGGGAGAGGCGGCCATGCCCCTCTCTCTGATCCCGGAGAACCCCCACCCGCACATGATGGACTCCGTCACCTTGTTCCCGGACGCACCTACGGGAGCCGGGATGATGCGGTCTCCGTCGATCTTGTACCTGCGGGCTCCGCCCACGTACTGATACTTGGCGTACAGATATCGGTTGCGGGAGTCGATGGCCACACTCGATGCCTGAATCCGCTTCTTCGTCGTGCTGTCCACGCAAAGCTCGAACCGGGGCGTCTTCCAGTCCGTGATTCTGAAGCACCACCCCGAAGCGTCATCGATGTAGACGTCTTCGGTCTTCTGATCGACCTGCATGTGCTGGAGGTCCAGGCAGCGCTGCTTCGTCCCGGATTCATAGAAATCCCTGACCAACTCCAGGCCTGCTGCGGTGTCCGTGTAGATGCGAACCGGCAGCGTGGTGTAGGCCACCCAGACCATGACCTGGCCCTTGTGCTCGACCACGGCCATCATCGACTCCTGCGGGAACTTGCCGATGTTGCCCCTGAGGGACAAGGTCACCGCCGGAGCGGCGTCCTTCGACCAGTCGTTGAACTTGAGGAGCTTCAACTCCCCCCGTCCACTGTAGTCGCCGTAGCGGGTGGTCACGTATACGGCCTTGGACTTGGGGCTCACTCCGACCGCATCCGGGTACTTGACGGGTAGTTCGCGGATCAACTTGCCGCTCTTGTCCAGCACGGCGACGCGCTTGTTCTGGCGGTCGCCGACAAAGACCCGGCCCTCCGCGTCGACGGCCACACCGTGAAGGGCCGCGCCAGGGTTGACGTAGTTCTGGTCCCCGATGACCTTTGCCCGGGCCTTCATGTCCCCGATGACCGTCTTCTCATCCAGCGCGAAGAAGACGCTCATCTTTCGGGCGGCCACGTCCATCTTCCACACCTGCCCGTCGCGCCAGAAACCGGTCGTGTCCACGCTCGTGGCGCGTCCATAGCTGACCTTACGCTGGCAGGAATGAAGCCCGCTCACGTAAAGGTGCTTCCCGTCGGGGGCGAGTGCGGTATAGCACGGGCCGCGAAGGTACACCGGCAGCTTGGTGCTTCCGAAGAACGGCTGGGGCTTGTAGGCCTTCAGGCTTCCGTCAGTTCCGGCTCTTATGAACTGACAACGGCGGCCCGTCCTCGGCCCGCTCAGCAGCGTCAGAAACCCCTTCTCTCGCGTGGGCGCCAGGCCGACCACAATCTTGCCGTAGTTCGCCGCGATTTCGGCGCTGCCCATCGAGCTGCTCTGCCAGTTGTTGCTGTTCTTGAGGGTGAAGCTTCCGTCGGCCCGGACGTTTACCCCCCAGCCCTGGACGTCCTCGACGCTCTTGTCCGCCGGCGGCGGGAACACCGTCTTGATGTAGTTGCCCGCGCCGTCGTATTGCCGGATCACCTGGCTGCCGTAGAACGTCGCGTTGCCCATCACGTAGACCTTGCCGTCCGCCTTGGCCTCGAGCCCCGCCATCTTCCACTGGAAGTGGTCGCCCTGGCCGCTCTGCGCCGACCAGAACGCATAGGGATCTCCGCCGACGATCCTCTCCAGCTTGACGCCCATGCCGATCCGCACCCGCGCTCTGAACGGCGCTCCCTTCGCCTGCTCCCCGTAATCGTCCTTGCCATCCCACTCTAGCGTTTGCGAGAGGCCCTGCTTTAAGGGAGCGGGCGGCGTCTTGCCGCCCAAAACGCCCGCCGCGAGGTGGCGGACCACGTTGCCGTTCGCGTTGAGAATCGCGACCTCGACGTCGGTCTGGCGGCCGACCGCGAACGCGATCTTCGTCGCCGCCCCGTTCTTCACAGCGACGGGAGGCATCGTGAACTTGACCGGCTTCGGCTCGGCCGCCATAGCTGCAACGGTGCCTGTCAGAAGAAGCAGTACCAGTGCGGCCCTGGTCACTCCCGTCATCGCCCGTCCTCCATGTGACCCCACCGCAATTGTAACCCCGCTGCCAGTGAACGGTCAAGGCCGTCACTCCGACCGGCGATGCGAGCCGCCAGCATAACCGAGCGGCCGGTGCGGTTGACCTAAATCCACATCGGTTTGTTGCGTTCCTGCAACATGAATGCCTGAGGCGAGCACTGCCTCACAGCGAACTGTTCCATAACTACCTTTATATCCAATACTAAAGAAATACACCTACGTAGCCTCGCCATTCGGCATGCCATTTGCCGTAGGTATCCCGGCTCGGCAGTTCGCGCTCTGACTGCGCGCCCGCGCTCTCTTTGAGCCCAGCGGCGCCTGTCCGCGCCGCGTCCGCCGAGTCGATGGATGACAAGCGGTGCGGACGCCGTACGGCGTCTCACCGTAATGATGCGCCCTGCGCGCAGGCTCCCTGCGGGCACTGCGTCCGTGGAGCGTGACGGTCTGGGCTCGCGCTTTGTCGCTGGTGCTTGGCCTGCCGCGCGCCGCAGACGTCCGTCGGAGCGCGCGCCGCGCGCTGATGACCTTGTTCCTCGATCTGGAGGCAGAAGGTATCGATCTGAACATGTTTCGACACAACTCAATTGGAGGACACCGCGATGGGCGTGAAACCGCCGTAGGTGGGGACTGTTCATGTACTTGACGCAGACCGTTCGTTTTCTTCTCTCGAAAGGAGTCTCCAGTAATGGCTAAGTTGAGAATGGCGTTGGTGGTGGCAGTGGTGATGGGCGTAGTGGCGATCCCGGTGCTGGCGGCACCGGTGGATCCGACGGATCTGAACTACGTGGGCGCCTACCGCCCGTCGCGCAACATCAACGCCTACAATGGTCGCGGTGCGCTGGGGTACTACGACGATCCGGTCGAGGGCGACGTGCTGTACTGCGCCAACGATGACGCGGCGTTCGTCGACACCATCGCCACACCGCTGCTGCCGTCGGTGGTGGGCTGGGGCGAGTTGAACTCGGCATCTCAACTGCTCCCGGCCGGTGGGGGCGCACCGGTAGACTACAACCCCAACCACGCCAACTTCGGCGGGAAAGGCATTCGCATACGAAACAACGGCTCGCCGGACTGGAAGGTCTACTACCCGGGTTACAACGGCCATTGGGGCCAGACCGACATCGATCTGGGCAACCCGACTGATGCGGGAGACTCCGGTTCCCATATTGACGGTGCGGCCACCCACGGGCTACCCACCGGATTCATCGAGTATGTCGTGGGCGACAACAGCAAGAACGACCATGACACGTTGGTGTTGAGAAACCACAACGGTGCTCTGCGCTTTGAGCTTGCGGCCCCGCAATCGGCCTCGCCGCCGACGGAGACGACGTTGATGTGGTTCTTGAGCGGCACGCCTTCCTTGTGGGAGGACAGTTACGTGGCCTGCGAGTGGGTGCAGGACGAGGGGGATGCCTGGACGGACGCACACATCGCGGTGCTGGAGTACGATGATGAGGACGACGAGTGGCGGATTGTGTTCTATGACCCCACGAAGGTCGCCGACGCCGACGCCGGTGACAACAACGAGAACGCGGTGGGCCCGCTGGACCTGGTTGACGATCCCTCGCACATCATCGTCCTGGAGGACATGGACAACTTTGGGCATTCGGCGGGATTCAACAGCGCAAGTGATCAACAGATGTATGGCCTTACCTACGACCCGGCCAAGAAGCTGCTGTATATCACCGAGAACACCAGCGACAGCGGGGCCGAGGGTGCGGAGGCTGACGAGATCATTCACGTCTTCTCGCTGGCGTCGCCGGACCAGGCGCCCGTCGCCGAGCCGACCGGCCTGTCGCTGCTCGGGCTCGCACTGCTTGGCCTGAAGAAGCGACGGAGCTGACGGTGAAGGAACTGTAGATTCGAGACTCACTTGCTGCCCTGGGACAAGGAGCAGAGCGTGATGTGATGATAGCGGTGCCTGCGGCGGCGTGAAGAGACGTACGGACCTCGCCGCCACAGGCCCGAACGGTTCAGTTCGCAGCGCCTTTGTTGCCCGGCTTGGCGGCCGGGCTCGTCCCGAACTTGTCCTTCGTTTTCTTGCACCAATCCTTCAGAAGACGGCGGTGCCTGGCCAACTCCGCTGCCACCGACGCGTCGGCGATGAGGTTCTTCGCTTCTCCCGGGTCGGCATCGAGATTGAAGAACTGCTCCGGATTTGCGCCGGCCGAGTAGACAACGTACTTGTAGCGGGCCGTGCGCACCATTCGAGCCTTGTCCCTGACCTCCGACACCACGTGGTCACGCCAAGCCACCTGTTTGCCTTCGACCAGCGGACGCAGGCTTCGGCCAAGGAAGGACGCCGCAGGTTTGACGCCCGCGTAGTCGCACAGCGTCGGTAGAACGTCCAGACCGCTGACCAGGTGCTCTGAGTCTACGGTCGGCTTGTCGGTCACGCCCGGCACGCAGACGATCATCGGCACAGCGACCGACTCCTCGTACAGTTTGTTCTTCACGATCTGGTGATGCGCTCCCATCATTTCGCCGTGATCGGACGTGAACACGATGAGGGTCCGCTTCGCCTGCCCGGATTGCTCCAGAGCAGCCACGACCCGTCCCACATGCCCGTCAGCGGCCTCGACCAGACGGTAGTAGAGGGCCCGGTATCGCCGCCACTGATCGTCGGATCGAAAGCCCGGCTTGGGCTTGACGCGCGACCGCTGGAGCATCTCGGGCTCGTTCGCCACGGCGTTGAAGTTCGCCGGCAGCGGCGGCAGCACGCCGGTGTCCATCTTGGCGAACACCTCCTGGTTCCTCGAATAGCCGCAGATGTCGTGCGGGTTGAGGATGGAGTGAACCAGCAGGAAGGGCTTCTTGTGCGGACGACGGATGAACTTGACCGCCGCGTCTGTGGCCGCCACGTCCACCTTCAGGCCGTTCGTGGGGCCTTTGGGGAACTTGGCGACCGACCCCGCTAGCGGCAACACCTCGAAGCCGGGGATCGCTGCCCGCTTCCGGTTCTTCGCATAGCCGGGATAGACGGTCGGCAGGTGCCACTTGCCGGCATAGGCGGTTTCATAGCCCGCCGCTCGGAACAGCGTGCCCGTGCTCGGCGTGTCCGGGGGCAGCGACGCGTCTTGATTGGACCGCACACCCACTTCGTGTGGCATGCGCGACGTGAACAGGCTCGCCCGCGCGGGGCTGCACAGCGGGTAGGTGCAATAGGACCTCTCGAACCGGATGCCACGCGCCGCCAGCCGATCCATGTTCGGCGTCTTCACGAACTTGTTGCCCGCCGCGCTCAGGGCCGTGACCGTCTGCTGATCTGTGAAGACAAAGACGAGATTCCGTCGCTCGGCCGGCATATCCCCAGCAAACGCCCACTGCGGCAGGATGGCCGCCGTGGTGCCGAGTCCGGCCATTTTCAACAGCTCTCTGCGGGTCACGTCCCGGACCATGTTCGACTCCTTCGTACTCTCAACGCCGGCCCTGAATCACCAGACGCCACTCGACTGCGCGAGCGAACGCTGTGTCACGAGCCCGCTTTCTTGATCTTCTTCAGGTCGCCGATAGGGCGGCTGTTCTTGCGGATCTCTTCCCACTTGGCCTTGGACAGGGCCTTGAGTTCGGCCACGACCTTGGGGTGGGCTCTGGCCACATTCTTCTTCTCGTGCTGAGGGCTGGACAGGTCAAACAACCGGTCGTCCTTCCAGACGTTACTGTACTTCCACTTGCCCTTGCGCACGGGCCTGAAGTTCTTGTGGTCATAGAAGAACCCGCACTCGGCGTAGGGCGAGACCGCGCCGAGCTTGCCGGTCATCAGCGGCCGGATGTCCTTGCCGTCGATTACCCGGTCGGTCGGCAGCTTCGCGCCGGCCAACGCGGCGAAGGTGACATAGAAGTCCATCGCCGACGCCACCTCGGAGCAGGCCTTGCCGGCGGGAATTGTGCCCGGCCAGCGCATCACGCAGGGCACACGCTGCCCGCCCTCGGTCGGCTTGAACTTGCCGCCCACCCACGGCGCGGCCGACCCGCCGTCTTTGCCCTTGCTGGTCCACGGGCCGTTGTCGGAGGTGAACACCACCAGCGTGTCTTTGTCCAGCCCGAGTTCTTTCAGCGTCTTGAGTATCTCGCCGGTGCTCCAGTCGATCTCCTCGATGGCATCGCCGTACGGACCCCGCTTCGACTTGCCGGCAAACTTCTCCGACGCGCTCAGCGGCACGTGCGGCATGGTGTGCGGAAGATAGAGGAAGAAGGGCTTCTCACGGCTGGCCTTGATGAACTTGACCGCCTCCTCGGTGTATCGCTTTGTGAGTTGCGATTGATCGGGCTTCTTCTCGATGACCTCGAGGCCGCGGTAGAGCGGCGCCTTCTTGTAGTCGTTCGATGCGATCATGCCGAAGAAAGAGTCGAACCCGCGGCTGGTCGGCATGTAGGGTTTGTGCGGCCCGCCGACATGCCACTTGCCGATGCAGGTGGTGGCGTAGCCCTGCCGTTTGAGCAGGTCGGCGATGGTAATCTCGTCCGTGTTGAGTCCGCGCGAGATACCCGGGTAGAGCGCCCCGAACGTGAAGCCAATTCGCGCCGGGTAGCAGCCGGTGAGCAGCGCGGCCCGCGAGGGCGAGCAGACCGACGCCGCAACGTAGAAGTCGGTGAACTTCATTCCCTCGGTCGCCATGCGGTCGATGTGCGGCGTGCGGATGTCAGGGGAACCGAAGCAGCCCAAGTCCTGGTAGCCCTGGTCATCGGTGAAAATGATGACGAAGTTGGGCTTGCGCTTCTCGGTGGCCGCCCGCAGGATGTCCGGCCCGAGGGCCACCGCTCCGGCCCCGACGGCTAACCCTCGCAGAAACGCTCTTCTCGATATCTCCGTCAAGCTGTCTCTCCTCTCACCGGGAAGCTCCCTGTTCATCGGAAGCCCCGCCGTGGCGGCAAGGGAACGCGGCACCCGGTATCGCAACGGGGTGCCACTTCACACCCGTGTGGCGGGCACAGCACAAGGTTATACTCCTGCTGCCATCGTTCGGTCAAGACGCTGCCTCCACACCGCATCGAAGCTCCTTGCCTAAACGGCCTGTCTGACTGCCCGTTTCTCGAAGCGGCATGGTCAATAAGGTTGACCCTACCCGCCGAGCGCGTGTAGACTGGCGGCATGACGGTGAACGCGAGATAGGGAATCCAAGACTCAGTGTTCAGGAATGGCAGGACGAGCAATCGACCAGGAGAGCCGCGACGATGATATGGAAGACCGTTCTTGCAGTGCTAATGACCGCGACGATGGCGCACGCCGCGCCCGTGTTCACGAAGAAGCCAGTGGCGTCGGAGAAGGGAAGGGGCGCAACAGTTGCGTTCGCTGTCAGTGAGAAGACCGACGTGGCCGTCTGCGTCTTGGACGCCAAAGGTAACGTCGTGCGCCATCTGGCCGCCGGTGTGCTGGGCGGGAAGAACGCTCCGCCCGCGCCGTTGAAGCCGGGGCTCTCGCAATCGGTCGTCTGGGACGGCAACGATGACCTCAGGAAGCCAGCCACGGGCGCTCCCTTCAAGGTCCGTGTCGGGCTGGGCACGCAGGCGGCGTTCGACCGCATCCTGGCGTGGTCGGGCCAGAGCGTCGAGGACATCCGCGGCATGGCCTGCGGACCTGACGGCACGCTGTACCTGGTCTACGGCGGGTCGCTGTATGCCCATCGCCGGAGCACGATCATCTCGGCGTTCGACGGCGACGGGCAATATCTGCGTCAGGTGTTGCCCGGCCCCGGCGGGCTGCCCGAGGAGAAGCGGAAGGGCTGGCCGCATGTCAAGCTCGACGGCGGCCGCGAGGTCCCGCTGCTGGGGAGTACGATGGCGCGGTCGGTGATGCCCGGCGCGTGGCTGGCCGATGACCGGATGTTCCCGACGGTTACGGGCGACGGGCGGCTGGTGGTGCTGAATTGCACGGCCGGCGGCTTCCCCGGTGCGTCCGATCCTGACTTCATCGGCGGCCGGCGGCTGCTGGTGTTTCGGACCGATGGCACCGTGCCCCAAAGCTATCTGGGTCCGCAACTGGCGAAGACGCAGGTGGCGGGAACGGGCTTCGTCGCCACGTCGCCCGACGGAAAGACCGCCTACGTGACCGGACTCGGCGGAGGCAAGGTGAAGCGAACCGTCCTGCCGCGGCACAACGTCGTCTACGCCGTCCCGCTCGACGGGTCCGCAGCGCCAAAGGTGCTGATCGGCAAACTGGACACGCCCGGCAAGGGCAAGGGCGGGCTGACGGATCCGGCCGGTCTCGCGACGGACAAGGACGGCAACATCTACGTCTCCGACACGGGCAATGACCGCATCGCGGTCTTCAGTTCGGACGGAGCGTTCATCAAGGAGATCGCGGTCAAGGCGCCGTGGCAGGTACACGTCAGCCGCCGGACCGGAGCGATCTACGTGATCGCGGAAAAGGGCATGCGGCTGGTGAAGTTCGGCGGCCTGGCCGATCCCACTCAGAAAGCATCGAGCTCGACCGACGCCAAGCCGTACAAGATCCCGTTCAGCACGTTGATGGCGCTGGACGATTCCAGCGAGGTCCCGGCGGTCTGGCTGTGCTCGCGGTTCTGGCACAACGGCTGGCTTAAGAAGTTTGCCGACCGGGGCGGCAGATTCGAGAGCGTCGCCGATCCGATCAAGAAGAAGCTCCGCAAGCCGGCGATGAACTTCACCGCGGGGCTGGCGCTTGCGGGCGGGCGGCTGATGACCCGCAACAACGTCTTCGGGTTCAACTGGGCCACGCAGCCGATGATCGTTGACCTGAAGACTGGCCGGTATGTCGGCACGTTCGGCACGCGCCGGGACAAGATCAACGAGGTCGTGGCGGGCAAGGACGGCCGGTTCTACACCATCGGAGCCGGTTTCAAGAGGCCGTGCCCGGTGAACCGGTTCGACGCGTCCGGCAAGCCGTTGCCGTTCGCCCAGGGCGGTACGATCAACGGCTTCTGGCACGGTCACACGCGGACGTTCGGGATGTTCGTGACGCGGACGGGCAACCTGTACCTGGCCGGCGGCGACGAGTACCGGGCGCTCGATCCGGCAACGGTCCGCCGGTACGGCCCGGACGGCAAGCTGATCGACAGGGCGGTTGTCACCGTACACCAGACGTACCTCGGCGGGATCGCGGTCGACTCGAAGGGCAGCATCTACCTGGGCGCGCAGGTGGTGCCGAAGGGCGAACTGATTCCGAAGTGGTTCGCGGGCAAGCTGCCGAAGAACGACAAGCACGGCTATCCCGGCCGGGCGTATCGCCAGTACGGCGGCATCGTCAAGTTCGCTCCGACGGGCGGCGCCATCGTGAAGGACGCGAACGGCAAGCACTTCGCCGTGAGGAACGGCAAGGCGAGCAGCGGACCGGTCACCATACGAAACGGCCGCTGGCTGTGTCGCGCCGGCGAGGTCCCCGTGCGCGGCACGGACGACGGCGTCCACTGCTTCTGCGAGACCAGCCGGTTCGACATCGACGGTTTCGACCGCCTGTTCGTGCCGGACATCCATCGCTTTGCCGTGCGCGTGCTCGACAGCGAGGGCAACGACATCGCGCTCATCGGCGGCTACGGCAACATGGACAATCGCGGACCGGACTCGCAGCACCCCGAGCCGGCCATCGCCTACGCCTGGCCGCTGGTTGCGCAGGTGGACGGCGACCGGCTGTATGTGGCGGACGTGACCAACCGGCGGATCGTGGCCGCCCGCCTGACATATGCCGTCACCGAAACCTGTGATGTGAAGGGCCGTTGACACGTGGGATCACAGAACTCGGCCGTGCGCAGCTCCCCGCCGGACAGGCGGTCCTGCTATTCCGTGTGGCTCAGGAAACATGTCCGCGGTCAACGAGTCGGTCGCGGGTCGGTCGACCTGGAGAGGCGGCGTAGTCCCTCGGAGTAGCGCGGCGCCCATGAGGCAGCCAGCGACACCGAGACACAAGGGCCTTTCGACCGCATCTTCTATGTCGCCTTGGCTAAAGGCGAACCCGATCTCAAGGCCCGGAATCGTCTTTTCTACTTCGTAGCGCGCCCCCGCTACCATAAGCTAAAGGGCGACAGTCAGTTGTGGCTGCCGCCCTTTTT